>CAXUOL010000477.1:0-5675 GCA_964252435.1 uncultured Nostoc sp. | reverse complement strand
TTATGAGTTAGGAGTTATGAGTTATGAGTTATGAGTTATGAGTTATGAGTTATGAAATTCCTCACTCCTAACTTCTAACTCCTAACTTTGTAAACATGACCCAAGTTTCTCTAACAAATCTAATAGCTGGCGCACGTGCTGGTCTTTTGGTGAGCTTTCCTACTGATACTGTTCCAGCACTTGCAGTAGTACCAGAAAAAGCAGGATTAATTTTTGCAGCGAAACAACGCAGTCAAGACAAACCTTTGATTTTGATGGCGGCTAGTACTGAAGATTTGTGGCCGTATATCAAAGGTAGTGAGAATGAATATAAAGCTTGGCAAGAAGTAGCAAATAAATATTGGCCAGGAGGGCTGACATTAGTTTTGCCAGCTAGTGAACGTTTACCAAAAGTTATGAATCCCATCGATCCAACAACAATTGGGATTCGAGTACCAAACAGTGCGATCGCTCAAACTATTTTGGCGCAAACAGGCCCTCTTGCCACCACTAGCGCCAATTTTTCTGGTCAGCCGCCTTTGCAAACGATGGCAGAAATTGAGAATCAGTTTCCCCAGGTTCTGACTTTAGCAACGACAGAATACCAGGGTGAAATGTTGGGGATGGGTGTACCTTCCACCGTTGCTAAATGGACAGGGATAAATTGGCAGATTTTGCGACAAGGTGCAATCGAGTTAGAGATTTCGAGTGATAACCAAGTATAGGTAGCTATAATGTTGTTTTCGTGGTTTTAACAACAGAGAAATCTGAAACTTTAGTTTGGGCTGTTGTAGTTAATTAGCAAATTAATAATTGCCATATATGAATTGGAGCAATTGGATATATCTAGGAGCAGGAATAGCACTAGGTATGGTTTTCCGTCAGTTATTTGGGCGATGGCTACGCCCGCCGCAGGCATCGTCAAATGTTTCATCTAGCTCATCCCCAGTAGCGCCATTAGCTCAACAGGATATGTCACTAATATCACAACAGCTACAGCAAACACAGCTGGCATACCTGATGGCAAGGGAAATGAGCCAGTTTAAAGCTGGTTTTTTGGCGCGGACTACCCATGAATTGCGATCGCCTTTTAATGGTTTGATTGGCTTACATCAATTAATTTTGTCAGATTTGTGTGAAAATCCAGCTGAAGAACGAGAATTTATTGCCCAAGCTCACGAGCGAACGCTGAAGTTGCTGAAGCTAATGGATGAAATTCTCAATATTGCTAGAACTGAACACGGCACTAATAAATTAGATATTCAGCCCAGACCCTTAGTCCAAATTTTAGAAGAGGTTCATGATTTAACTTATATGCTGGCGGCAAATCGCAATTTTCCCTTGCAATTATTACCCGGCGACCCAGAAATTTATGTTTTGACAGATTACCTCTGGCTCCGCCAAGTATTGATAAGTTTAATAGACACTGCCATTACTCAAATGGAGGAAGGCAGCATTTGTATTTCCAGTAGCACTCTACCTACAAACAATTTTGTAAACATTTGGCTAGATTTACCAACCCATGCTGTACCTTGGAGCGAGCCGATTGATTTGCTCAAATTTGAAGATCGGTTGACCCAGATTGACCAAAAGAACGCTGTTCTTTCCCCAGGAATGAGGCTATTAATCAATCAGACTCTGCTGGAAGTTATGGGAGGAAAGTTAGAAATCCTACCCTCGACGACTGTGAAGGAACCACTTCAGCAGCTTACCAGACTACAAATCTCTATCCCCCTAGTGAGTAGTGCTGAGTCTTGAGTAGTAGAGAAGAATCTTGCTTCTTGACTACCCTACTGCTACAACAGTTATTATACTCAGCACTCAGCACTCAGCACTCATTGCTCGGAACTGTTTCGGTGATTCCTGAAGTTGAACTTCTGTAGTAGTAAGGAAAGCACGGTTAGCTCGGTTATGTAGTACCATCGTAGTGGTGCTGTTGGTTTGAAAACCAATCTTTTCGTAAAAACCCTGTTGGTCAGTAGTCATCAAATAAACGCGCTCAACCGACCTCATGCGGGGATGTCTCAAAACAGTTTCTACTAAATTGCTTCCCAAGCCACTATGTTGATACTCTGGATGAATCACAACATCCCAAATTGTGGCGCGATAGATGCCATCAGATGTTGCTCTGGCAAAGCCAATGAGTCGATCGCTATTCCAGACGGAAATCACTGGCTCACTATTGGCAATGGCTATACCTAAATCTTCAATACTGCGTCCTTTTGCCCAGAAAGCGGAAACGTTTAACAGTTCTTGGAGTTGGTAAAGGTCAATTTCAGACTTGCGATCGCTAAATTTAATCTGAAGATGGTTCATGTATGGCATCCACTTTTGGCATTATCTTTGAGCAGACATTTGGTGAAATTAAATATGCATGATCCAGAAATCTTGTAAAGACTTATACCATTTCTTTGTGTCCTTTGCGTCCTTTGCGGTTCGTTTTTCTTTCTAATCATGAAACATGGTTTAGCGCATCTTCATACAGAATTGGTATTAGCACTACTAAGTCTCTACATTCTTTTTCAGCAGATGTCTAGTATGGTTAAGTCATATTTTGCTATCAATTGCTGTGCGTGTAGAGCAAGAAAATTTAATGACAAACCCACTTCCATAAAGGATGAGTTGCTCCCTGTTGACGTATCCGATAAACTTGTTTTTCTAAACGTTGTTTTTCCTGCGGTGGCAGTCCGAGTAGAATATTCCGACTTTGCCAAATTAAAACAGCAGCAGTCATCCCCAGACAAAAGGCTAGACCGAAGGTAGACAGTGGATGGTAGAACAATCCAAATCTCACTGCCACCCAGGTAAAATATTGTTGCCACAGAGCAATTTCTGCACGTAGACCCCACAAGGAGACAGGCGCAATGGTCAGCCATAAACAGCCTACAAACAGCCACCGCCCATATACTGTCAGCTGATGTAGCCTTTCTACTTGTTGAGCAAACGAGGGGTCAGATTTCTCAAAGTCTGGGACAGTATTTAATGGTTCTTCCGGTTGATCCATAGGGAAATAAATGGAGTCAGGATTCAGGAGTCAGAATTCAGAATTCAGAATTCAGAATACTCGACCCATGAAGGGATAGAGTTTTAAGGCGATAATGTTTGAATTTGCTTTCGCCCACAATTCTGCTTGGTTTTAAACCAATATTCATTACCCAGTCATACAGAATTCATACTGAATTCTGACTCCTGAGTTCTGAATTCTTCTTAAAAAATTGCAAGGCGTGGGTGAGCAATTCAAAATGCTTTCACCCAATTGTGAAATATACACAAGTTTAACTATCCTGGGAACTGGGAGATGTATCAATCGAATCAGCGTTGTCCAATACCTGGGATTCCCCTTTACGCTCTCGCCACCAAGTTAGAAGAGTACTGGCGATGAAAATACTCGAATAAGCTCCCATTGTGAAGCCAATAATCAAAGCGAGAGAAAAGTATTTCAGTGTTTCCCCGCCAAATAGAAAGATTGCAGATAATGTCAGCAATACGGTTAAGGTAGTGTTGATCGATCTTGTCAATGTTTGGTTAACCGCATCATCTACAATTTCAGCAATCGGCTGTTCGGGATGGATTTTAAGGGTTTCCCGAATGCGATCGTAAATTACCACTGTATCGTTGACTGAAAAACCTGTGATCGTAAGTAAGGCGACGATAAAAAGGCTATCTACTTCGATGCCTGCTACCAAACCCAAAATTGAAAAAGCTCCTACTGTGATCAAGATATCGTGGAATAGGGCAACGATCGCAAACACAGCATAATCTAACTGGAAGCGGAAGCTCATGTAGATAGTAATACCGATGAAGGAAACTATCAGAGCTAACATCCCAGATGTAAACAGTTCTTTTCCCAAGGTGGGGCCAACGGAGTCAATCTGGTTCTTTTGTGGGTCAAAAACGCCGATTTCTTCGCTCAAAGCGTTTTGTAACTTGGTACGCTGATCGACACTCAAATCTTTTGACCGAATTAGTACACCATTTTCTGCACCATTTTCCGAGACAAGTTGGATACTGCTATCACCTAGTCCCTGCGCTTTTGCTACTTCCCGGACAGCGTTGATATCAATTGCTTTGTCGCAGTTATCGGGTTTGGTGCAATCTCGGACAAACTGCAACCGCGTACCACCGATAAAATCTAAACCGGGGCGTAGGGGGGCGCGAATATTGGGTTGTTGCCAAGAAATCACCATTGAGATGATACCAGCAAGGATGATAGCGGCAGAAATAGTCCACCAAAGCGATCGCGATTTATTAATACTCAGTTTCATGGAGTCACCTCTGCCTTATTCGATGCTGGCAGATTTGGACAGAAAAGTTCTGTCTTCCGCAAGGAGTGAATTGAAATTGCCAAAAACAGCAATGTCCGACTACAGGTAATTGCAGTAAACATACTCACAGCTACCCCCAAAGCTAAGGTAAGAGCAAAACCTTTAACTAAACCAGACCCCAGCCAAAACAGGGCAGCGCAAGCAATCCATGTAGTGACGTTGCTATCTAAAATACTAGAAAATGCCCGATAAAAACCAGATTCCACAGAACGATACAGAGATTTACCCGCCCGCAATTCTTCCCGGGTCCTTTCAAAAATTAGCACATTGGCATCAACTGCCATCCCAATACTGAGAATAAAACCAGCAATTCCCGGCAAAGTCAGGGTAACGCCCAACAAAGCAAAGGTTGCCCAAGTTAAGAGAGAGTAAATCACTAGTGATATATCCGCAATCAAGCCTGGTAGGCGATAGTAAACCACCATGAATATTAATACTAAAGTCAAACCACCGACTCCAGCATAAATACTACTTTGAATGCTATCTTTACCCAAGGTTGCGCCGACTGTCCGCCTTTCGGCAATTTCTACTGGTACGGGTAATGCGCCACCGCGTAACTGCACGCCTAAGTCATTGGCTTGTTGGGCGGTAAAACGTCCTGTAATCACGGCAGAACCACCAGTAATACCAGTGGCGGCAAATTCTATACCTACAGTAGGAGCGCTGATCAGTTCATTGTCCAGAAAAACACCAATACTACGACCAGTACCAGCGAGATTTTTTGTCAAATTGGCAAACAGTTCACCACCCTTTTGGTCGAAGCGAATAGCAACATTCCAGTTGTTACCTTGAGTGGGTTCACCGTATGCATCCTTGAGGTATTTGCCAATTAGCGGTGGATTAGTGCTTTCAAACAATTCTGCGATCGCTTGATTATTTTTTTGTAAATCTTCTTGATTCTTAACAATTGCTGCTTTGTCGGTACTCTTTCTTAATTCTTCTTGCTTAAATTTTAATTCGGCTCTTGATGCTTGAAAAGCAAGCAGTTGAGTTTCTGTATTCGGCTTTTGGGTACGAAATTCTAACTGTGCTGTACCCCCTAGCACGCGTTCAGCTTGTTCTGGATCGTTAACTCCTGGTAGTTGCACCAGTATTTTATCTGTGCCGACTGTTTGGATGACTGGCTCAGAAACACCCAGACCATTAATCCGGCCTTCGACAACTTTCTTTACACCTTCTAATTCTCGTTCAGTGATTTTGGGAATATCCGCTGATGGTTTCACCTGAATTGTGAGCTGTGAACCTCCGCGCAAGTCCAGCCCAAGGGGTATCGGAATTGTGGCAATCACCGTAATAGCGGCGATTATCAGGACTAAAATCAAAATTAATAGCGATCGCTGTCTTTGCATACCATAACTCGCAACTGACAAA
>CAXUOL010000476.1:2173-5678 GCA_964252435.1 uncultured Nostoc sp. | reverse complement strand
GGCGCGACAATCATCATCCCTTTCCCCTTTCCCCTTTAACATGAGTCCCTTTTATAGAAACCGAACTCACGTTAAAAAAGGGACTTCCTATAAATCATCCATTTTGTGGGGTAAGATGCTCACCCCACAAGAGGTAACAGGATACTTTTTATTTGGAAATCCCTTAACCTTAACAGGTTACAGGCTCGACATTACATCCTGTGCAACTGTTAAAGTCTGGTCAATGTCTTCTTCAGTGTGAGCAAAAGACGTAAACCCAGCTTCAAATTGAGAGGGGGCTAAGTAAACACCGCGCTCTAACATCCCGCGATGGAAGCGTCCGAATTTGGCTGTATCAGACTTTTTCGCATCTTCGTAGTTATGAACTGGGCCAGCGGTAAAGAATAAGCCGAACATGGCGCTGATTTGACCCCCGCAAGCTGCATGACCAGTTTCTTTGGCAATTTGCAGCAAACCATCTGCTAGCTTTTTAGTAATCCGCTCAAGAGACTCGTAAGTACCTGGCTTTTGCAGCAATTCTAAAGTCTTAATCCCAGCAGTCATCGCCAAGGGATTACCAGAAAGAGTCCCAGCTTGATATACGGGACCGGCAGGCGCAACCATTGACATAATATCTCGGCGACCACCATAAGCCCCTACTGGCAAACCACCACCAATCACCTTACCCAAGGTTGTTAAATCGGGAGTGACGCCGAATTTTTGTTGAGCGCCACCGTAAGCAATGCGGAAGCCTGTCATTACTTCGTCAAATACCAATAACGCTCCATACTCGTGAGTTAGTTCTCGTAACCCTTCTAAGAAGCCAGCGTCAGGCGCAATAAACCCAGCATTGCCGACGACTGGCTCAAGAATGACACCGGCAATCTCGTCGCGGTTTTCTTCAAATAAAGCTTTGACTGCTTCTAGGTCATTGAAAGGTGCAGTTAGAGTGGTGCTAGTTGCTGCTTTAGGTACTCCCGGTGAGTCTGGCAAGCCAAGTGTGGCAACACCAGAACCCGCTTTGACTAAAAACGTATCGGCGTGTCCGTGGTAGCAACCTTCAAATTTGATGATTTTGTCTCGGTTGGTGAAAGCCCGCATCAGCCGCAAAACTCCCATACAGGCTTCAGTTCCAGAGTTGACAAATCTGACCATTTCGATGCTAGGAACGGCATCAATGACCATTTCTGCCAAAACATTTTCTAGAACTGAGGGAGCGCCGAAACTGGTGCCTTTTTCTAAAGCTTCATGTAACGCTGCAATTACTTCTGGATGAGCATGACCACAAATAGCTGGGCCCCAAGTGCCTACATAGTCTATGTATTTATTGCCATCTACATCCCAAATATACGCGCCTTTGACACGATCAAAAACGATGGGTTGTCCGCCCACAGATTTAAAGGCACGAACTGGAGAACTGACTCCTCCGGGCATGAGATTTTGAGCAGCGGCGAAGACTTCTTGTGATTTTGTTGTTTTAATTGTGGTATTTACCAAAGTTCTCTCCTAACAGTGGGCAATAAAACGCTCTATCTTAGGATAGGGTCAAACACTGCTTAGAATTTCTATCCTATAAAATTAGCTGAACCAAAAAAATAACAATTATGTTATGCAAGTCCAATGAAGACTTGATTTTAGATATTTAATTCCAAAAAATATACCAGCTAGCCTATTTTGAATGGTATCGTGAATCCATAAATTATTCTCATGAGAGCAAACTAGCTGGTATGTCTTCTAACGATTCGCGATCGCTGCATTACACTATCCCGGTTGAGAAAATTCGCTACGATGAACGGGGTCTGGTGCCTGCAATTGTCCAAGACTATCTAGATGGTACTGTCCTGATGATGGCGTGGATGAATCAGGAGTCGTTACAAAAGACTTTAGAAACTGAAGAAACTTGGTTTTGGAGCCGTTCCCGACAAGAGTTGTGGCACAAGGGGGCGACTTCTGAGCATATTCAAAAAGTGCAGAGTATCCGTTATGACTGTGATAGTGATGCACTGCTCATCGGGGTAGAACAATTAGGAGATGTTGCCTGCCATACTGGAGAGCGCAGTTGTTTTCACCAAATAGAAGGGAAAATTGTTGCACCACCAGGGGATACATTGTCGCAATTGTTTCAAATAATATGCGATCGCCGCGATAATCCTACTGAAAGTTCTTACACTTGTAAACTATTTGCAGGTGGCGATAACAAAATTTTGAAAAAGATTGGTGAAGAAACTGCTGAGGTGGTAATGGCTTTTAAGGATGATCAAGCAGATGCGATCGCAGGTGAAGTGGCTGATTTGCTATATCATACTTTGGTTGCCTTAGCTCACCATCAAGTTGATTTGAAATCGGTGTATCGCAAGCTCCAAGAACGTCGCCGATAAAGAATATAGAAAAATGAGCGAGTAGGGGGAGTAGTTAACAATTCAAAATTCAAAATTCAAAATTCAAAATTAAAGACATTTTCAGTCGGGGATTTAAGCCCCGACTGAAAATGATCGGAGGCGGAGTGTCCGAAGCTCCGCGCTACCTGTAGAGGTAGGGGTCTTAAACCCTTTGATTTACGATAAAAAATCTTTGTTCCCCAACTTCGCCCGTCTCTAGAACCGACATTCCGCAGGTTAGCTCAACATAGTAGACAATATTTCTGACAGGCGCAACCAAGAAACTGTAATATAGACTTCCGTTCTTCAGTGAGGTTAGAAACAGATTTTACACCAGAGACTAAAACTATATGGAGAGATTGCAAACATTGAAATATCCAACGCAGAGTAGTACTGCTGCTAGCAACCACACCATAAGTCGGATTATTTTAGCTTGATATTTATGATTGTAATGCTTTTTCACGAGAAATATGCTGTTATTAAGCGTTTTCAAATATCACTTTTTGATTAATTTGTCAAATATAACAAGCAAGAAATTTTTAACAGGTATAAATACTAACTGTAATCTTTAGTTGTTCAACTGAGGTTCTATAAACTGCAAAAATAAAGAAATAAATATGTATAGTCCAATACTATTTAAATTTACAGTTATTGCTGTTATTATTTTTGTAGACAAATAACCAGTTACTTAATGGTTAATCGCTGCTTGCACTCGACCTTATCTCAGTATAAGATAGAGCTAAGTTATTTACGAAACATGGAATGACAGTATCATCTATGCTTCGTGGGTAAGTTGGATTGCTATTGGTGAGAGGTAAGCTAAAACACATTTAATTTGCATATTAAAATTTTCTCAATATCTTGTGGGGTGGGCAACATGAGCGCCCTAATTATGCAACTTAAATGCCGATTAGCTTAGTTTATTAGCGCAAGGGCACTGAGTCATTTTGTCATGCGTTAGTCTAAACTCCAGTCTTCAATATTTCAAGATTTAAAAGGTGTCAACTATGGCTTCAACACTACCTACTCCAGGAACACACTACTATCTAATTAATAAAGAAAGCGGCAAAGCTTTAGATGTAGTAGCTCATAGCAAAATTGATGGCGCTAATGTCCAACAGTGGACTAAGAATCAAGGCGAAAATCAA
>CAXUOL010000476.1:0-2073 GCA_964252435.1 uncultured Nostoc sp. | reverse complement strand
CAAAATTGATGGCGCTAATGTCCAACAGTGGACTAAGAATCAAGGCGAAAATCAACAATGGCTCCTGCAAGATGCTGGTAATGGCAGTTTCAATCTAATTAACAAAGAAAGCGGCAAAGCTTTAGAGGTAGCAGCTCATATCAAGCTTGATGGCGGTAATGTCCAACAGTGGACTAAGAATCAAGGCGAAAATCAAAAATGGATATTTGAGGCTGTAACATCTTTTTCGTCCTCACATTCAAACTCTGTCAGGCTCGAATACAGAATCAAGGGTAAGAACGAAGCCATTGTTAAAAAAGACTGTGAATTACTTATCGTAGCTTGTGATCCCAGGAACTTGTCTAAAATTTGTGATTACACGCCTACAGAACTCGGTATCTTCGGCAAGTTAATAAATTTCACATTCCATACATCGCTACTCCAAGTCGAGGTTAAATCTCCCCAGAAACATGCTGTCATCTTTGCTCCGCACTCATTGGACGTAATGGACGGAAGTGTCTATGCATTTCGTAACGAATCTGCCAAGCAATTTGGAATAGAGGTTGCGAATGGGATGAAGCATAACTTGGTGACGGTCTATCAATTAGTAGACGAAAAGAAGCCATTGTCCGCCAGCGATTTTGAGAAAATACTTAGACAGCAATTGAAGGACAGCAACTGGTGGCCATTCTCTAGCGACTACACGATACTGGAAACCGTTACTACGCCATACTTTGATCACTTCTCCAATGAAGACTTGAAAAAGGGCTTGCCGTGGGAGCTTTTGAAATTGCAGGGACAAAATAATACCTTGTATGTGCATGGATTCACTTGTTTTGAATCGGCCTTGCATTGCTGGGATTATGGCGAACTGATGCTGAACACTGTGGACAGTGCAAGACATGCATTGCCAACGAACTTAGAAGCACCCATTGTGATCCTGGGTGCTGGCGTTAGCGGTCTCTTGTTTGCCGTTAGACTAAAGAGGTTGGGATACACCAATATAGAAATTCTGGAATCAACCGACCGATATTGTGGAAAAACCCATACCTTCATTAAAGACGGGCCTTATCCAAGCGGTTCAACTGAGAAGACGGTCTGTGAGTTAGGCACATGTTATTTATCACCTGCCTATTCTAAAATGACCAAGGATCTGGAGGAATTTTTAGAGGGCAACGATCAAATCGATTTCGTTAAGAATAATCCGAATTTTAGAGGAATTGTCACCACAGGGGAATTTCCACCAACTTTTCATGTAGATACCATCATTGAATATCCCAAATACATCGTTTTTAAGGCTTTAGCCTTACTAGGTCTTCCCCAAAATTCTGATTTAAACAAGTTACAACTTAAAATCGCTGTTGACCTCATCAGATACAATATCCTTCATTGGGAGATTATGGGTCAACAAAGTCCGATGCCACCGGAGCCACCAACGGCATTGCTGGAAAAAACTTTTTATGAGTTCTTGAAAGACAACGATCTGCTTTCCCTTGTGGGCATGATGGACTATATCTATGCGGTGCAGGGGTATGGTGTGATGAAAAGCATCCCCGCTTATTATGCCTTAATCTGGATCACACCCATCGTTATCGAGACGATTCTGCTCGATAATTTGAGTAAAGAAAATAAACCTGTTATAACCGCATTGAAAAATGGTTGGGGCAATTTGTGGGATCAGATAGTAACAAAAGAAAAACTTCATATTATCTATTCGGCGGAGACTACATCCATTAAACGTAAGTCCTGACCGACAAATCAAAACGCAGTAGCCCACCAGTTCTCGGTTAGCTCATTTTCGTTGTTTATAACTCTCTATTGCTTACTGGGTAAGCTTTTTAAGCATTTTAGATTTTAACTCAATAAGATAATCTAAAAAAGTTCTTAATTATATCCAGCCAGTTTTTGTTGGAGTTATGAACAAATAGAAATCAGAGAGAAAAGGGTGAAATTTGACAGGAAACAGAATTGTTATGTATGGGATGAAAGTTACCTGTCGAATCTAAGGCAATGGGGTTGATGAAGAATGGAAATCAAGGATAAAAGGGAAAAGGTTAAAGGGGAAAGGGGAAAGGGATGAACAGGTCGCCCACA
>CAXUOL010000475.1:0-5693 GCA_964252435.1 uncultured Nostoc sp. | reverse complement strand
TTGAGTACTATTCCTAATTGAGCAAACAAGAGATAGCGCCAAAAATTCATCGTCAGTCAATAATTTGACTTTGGACAAAAAGTTTTTGACAAGGTAATAGCCTTGAAATTACGTTAATTTTTGAATATTTATGGTAAAATTTGAGCCTCATTTTGACAGAGAAACCGCCTTATCTAAAATCATCTTAACGTCAGATGGACTTCTGGATATATCTCGTTGCCAAAAACCAAAGCCACCATGCTGATTAACTGCTTGAATCCATTGATCTAAAAATACACTTTTAGCTGTGTCTTTTTGACTATAACGACCTTTAGTTTCTAAAACCAAGAAACTACCAGTTTTTATCCGAATAATAAAGTCTGGCCGATACTTGCGAACAACCCCTTCAAATATGTAGAGAATTTCAAACCCCAGGTGGTCATTCTTAACCCAAGCCTCAACATTGGGATTTCTATCTAGTTCAAATGCTTCACTCGCTTCCCATGTACTATCAAAAGTACAGCAGGTGATGTGTGATTTACGTGTGTATTCACATGGCTTACCCGTATACCATGAGCGCATATCACCAGTAGAGCGAATTGGATGATTTTGGTCAAAAACAGGTTCAATTGCTTCTGTATTTTCTAAATAAATAGCATTCCAAATGTGCTGAACTAATTTGCTCAGATTGAGAGTAATAATAATCCGCCGTCGAATTTCATCTAAATTGAACAAAGGTGGATTAATTCTGATTAAACCTGAGTGAATAAAGTCTTCTACTAATCTAATCAGCTTGGCTAATAAATATTCTCGATTACCTTTCCATCCAGGTTTCATCTGATCAAAGATATCTCTGGCAGTCTCAAAGGCAATTTTCTGCATCCGAAATTTGCGCCCTAAATCTTCCAGATCAATCCCCTTAATTTTTGTAACATCTGGTTTACCATCAACAATTGGCGCTAATTCAGCCAGTGTACTATTATCAAAGGCATCTAACTCTAAAAACTCAACTTGACTTAAATTAAGCTTAAGCTCAGGCTTATAAATGTAATCAACTCGGATGATATTGGGAAAGCTAATTTCAAACTGTTGCTTTTCTGGGTCAGGTTTTATTTCAGTTTTAGGTTGAGGAGGTGGAGGTGTTGTTTCTTCATTAGATTCATGGGGAATAAAGGTGAAGGGAACACCAAAAATGTTGACATACTCTGGTTCAAGTAAATTTGTTTCTGGGTTAATGTCGTAAGCAGTTCTTCTTAAGCCTCGACCTACAACTTGTTCACAGAGAAGTTGGCTGGTGAACGCTCTAATACCCATAATGTGAGTTACTGTTTTAGCATCCCATCCTTCAGACAGCATCCCAACTGAGATCACATTTTGAATTTGTTCACCTGGTTTACCAACTTGACCAACCGTATCAACCTTTTGTCTTAAAAGTTCTGCTTGCTGCTGTTTAGTTAACTTGGGAGTATTTTCTTCATCAGATGTATCGTCTTCATTAGTATCTGAGGTTTTGTATTGTATCTCAGAACTTTCTTCCTGAGCCTCTGCCATTTTCAGAACATTAGAGTCTATGTGGAGAGTGCGTTCTGGAATGCAAAGTTCTTCTATTTGAATTTTATGATGGTTGAAGGCATAATTAATCCGGGCTGCGGTTTCAGTACGGTTAGCAACAGAAATCATTACTGGAGGAACTTTATGTCCAGCTTGTTTCCAAGCTTTGGCTGTTTCTAACCAGTCTTTACCTAACAAATAATAAGCATTATTTAGTAAATCAGGTAAAGATTCATTTGGTTTTGCTTTGCGATTGAAATCATCTTTAACTTCAGCATCATTATATAGGTGATAATAACGAGATTTAAAGTCTTTGAGGTTAAGCCTGCCATCATCACGAATAACAACACGAGGAGTTTTAACTAAGCCTGACTCAATGGCATCATTTAACCCAAAATCACTAACAATCCAGCCGAATAAAGCTTCTTCAGAACTTCTCTTACCAGAAGGTACAAAGGGTGTGGCTGAAAAATCAAAACAGGTGAGTATTCCTCTAGCCCTATGGATACGATCAAGTCCACCAATCCATTTTGTTGCTTCCTCAATATCTTCTTTACTAATACCCTTTATTTTAGTTTCAGCAGGAATACGCCAAGCATGATGTGCTTCATCGTTGATGACTAGGAGGTTCCTAAAATTAGCAAGTTCACATAAAACATCCCTGACATAAGCTTCGTCACTTTTAGCTCCCCGTTTATCTACTCCCTTCTTTTTCTGAATCTGTTCCTCAGTTTCCCAATTGAGAATGTGCCAATTACGGACTAAGACTTTACCCTGACGCAGCTTATCAAACAAGCCAAGAGGAATGATGTTAAAAATCTCGTAGTAATTGTTTTCGGCAGAAGGAATTAGAACTTGAAGGCGATTTTTAACCGTTAGTCCGGGTGCGACAATAAAGATAGCTTTGGAAAAGCGGGCATCTTGGGGATAGGTGACTTTGTTGAGTATTTGCCATGCAATTAGCATTGCCATGACGATTGTTTTTCCTGAACCTGTCGCCATTTTGCAGCAGAGACGTTTAAAGGCTCCACCATCACAGGGAATATCAATACCAACCTTGTCAGAAGGTGGAGATTCAACCATCCAGATTAGGGTTTCTATTGCTTCTAACTGACAAAAGAATAAAGGTAAATCACGTTCTTCTGGATTGTGCCAGTGTTCTAATAGACGCTTGGTAACACCTGTAACGCCGGGATGCCCATTTTCACACCAAGCTTTGACACGCAGACGTATTTGGTTAACTAGAGGGATTTCAACAAACTTACCAGGAGCATCAAAGGATTTTGAGTTTTCAGAAGCGATCGTGTAACCTGCGGGTCTCCTGCCTTCTACAAGTTTAAACAGACGAGTTTGGTAATTGTACTGCCAATATTTTTTTGGCTCCTCATAGGGGGAATTTATAATAAGCTGGTGAATTTGGGACGTAGATATCATAGCTTTTTTCAATATTCCCTAACAAGGATTTGTAATTTTTAATTCGTATTTATACAATAAGTAGTGTGTGCAGCTTGGGAATTCATTAATTTAATTTTTTTTAGTTTATTTCTTTTAATTTCTTTATGCAGGTCTGAAGCATTATTTAAAATGTCTACCCCATCATTAGTAATTAAATCAGCAGTAGTTAAAGCAGCAGTTGCTACAAGGCAACGATCAACACTTTTAGTTTTATCATTAATAATCTTTTCTATCCCATTTCTTAATTGCTCTGATGGTTCAATGTCTATTATATTTTTTTCCTTGATTAAAATCCAGAACTGGAGAGTGTATTTTTCAAACCTTTGCTCGTCCATATTTTTGATTACTTCCACAAGCTTCCTTTTATACTCAAGGTCAATTTTACCTGCTTTGTCAATTTGAAGTTGATGTGTGGATGCAAGTCGAGCAAGTAGGATGTCGATATGCCTACCTTCATTGATTTGGGGGTTAAGAATATGGATAAATACACTAGTATCAATCACAATTGGTATTAATTGTTTATTATCTGTCATTTTTGATCCATTACATAATATCAATACTGAGAGCTTCTAGAATATCTGCTCCAAAAAACTCCATAGGAAGTCCTTTTTCAAAACTGCCATCCAAGTTAATATCTAGATTTTTTACTTGGACAGAGTTATCCTTGATATAAAAATATGCAACTGTCACATCTTTTGAATTCAATTGTCCTGTTGCAATCAGCTTACGCAACCTGATAATGATATTCTCACTATGAGTTTCAATTATGGACGGAACACCTCTTTCTGTCCATAATTCAGCGAAAAAAGAACCCATTTCAAGTTGTGCAGTTGGGTGAATTTGAGCTTCTGGTTGCTCAACAATTAGTAACTTTCCTGGACTGAGTAAAGCTCCTTGTACAAAAATTGGTATACATTGACTAACACCAAAGCCAAAATCAGCTAGATAAGATTCGGCCCCAGTTAACTTGTTTTTTGCTCGAAATTCAGGAATAAATCCCTTCACTTGAGATTTAAATTTTACATCTTCAATATCAATAACAGATTCAATATGTCGTAAAACAAAATCTGCTCTTTCTCCACCGTCAGTAAGTAAACGCTGTAAGTGAGGCATAGCGTATTCACCCCTATGTCCAACATCATCCAGAGGGGGACTACCTAGTATGACACTTCTCTCTGATTCTTCACGAACAGGTGAGAGATGTCGGATAGATATAATTTCATCTTTTACAGTATCTAGATAAAGATTATCAAAAGCGGATTTAAGTATATCTATAGGATTGTTTGGAAGAGGAAATTTTAGAAATCGAGTTCTCCTAAGATTAGTTTCTTCTTTATGGATAACTTGTTCCCCTTGAATTTTACAAGTGACTATGTGCTTATATTTGTTACCTGGAATTTCACGATATGGGATATTTCCAGACACGCGAAATTCAGTCATTAACTCATCTGCTTTTATTGGTGAAGTAATTTTCACTGTAGTTGTTTTACCTAGTGCATCTTCGGTAGTAACAGTTGAAAAAGGTAAACTAACTAACAATTCAACACTATCACTTTCTAATTTTTGTATAGAGGTACTTTTTTGGAGTGCTTCTCTGATTTGTTGAATTATAGATTCAGGCAAAGAATTAGTTTTGAAATTTAAAGTAAATTGAAAACCATTGCTATTAGACTTAGTATTTTTTAAATCTTTAAAAGTGCCAAGACTGACATGCCGCCCCTCAGTAGTAAAAAAATCACCTTCACTAGATTCACTGGATTCTAGAGTTTGCTGGAGCATAAGCAAAAACTTAATCAGAGTGGATTTCCCAGCACTATTACGACCAATCAAAATTGTGATCGGTCTGATACGAATATCTATATTTTCTCGAAATGCGCGAAAATTTTTTATTTTTATATTGGTGAGCATAGGTAAATTTTAATTTAGTTAATCTTCTAAGTTAGCCGGATAATTTTTAGAGATTCGATTCCTCGATCATCAACTATTTTTACAGCAACACGCTGATAATTACCTATTTCAAAAGGTAATGAAACAGTTCCTTGATAGGACTCAATTAAATCTTCATCAATCTCGGCTTTTAGATTTATGGCAAGACGTGACCAGGCATCTTTCTCTCCTGCCATTGGAAAGAAAACTTGGCAAGGAAAAATACTTCTGCCATCATAATCAGTATCCAGCATCCACATGGCAATTTTTTCGACAGTGCCAGATTCAATATTTCCGTTTCTGGTGTTGTAATAATCAAAGCCATGCACTTCTACTTCCCATTTACCTATATTTTCTCCTCTATGAATACGACGAAGTGCAACATCTGGTTGACCTATGAGCCAAAAACTCTCGTTGCTAGCGCGTTTTTTCTTCAGGTCTTTTGTAAATAGATCAGCATTCATTTGCACTTTTAGAAGAGTAACGCCAGGCCAGTTAGTTTCATCAATATCTTTTGCTGCTTCAGGGTCAAATTGAAAGGCAGAAAAAATAACTAGCTTAGGCTTAGGAATCAGGCTTTGTGCTTCTTCAATTGCCATTTCTACCTGGCGTTGATCAAGAGGAGCGTGTTCTAGCCCAAAGGAAATAACAGCTCGCATTGGTTTGTTCTGAGTGCCACTACTTAAGAGAGAAATGTCATCTTCTTTATTACTGGGTTTAGTTTCGGCATCAGCATGAAGCCAACGAGTTCCTGGTAAAGGTTCAACTCTGGAAAATAGAAT
>CAXUOL010000474.1:0-5700 GCA_964252435.1 uncultured Nostoc sp. | reverse complement strand
AACTCTACTACAGAGCGCCCTCTCTCTTCATACTCTTGTTTTGGCGAAGGTATTGAAAAATAAAAAGTTAGGTTCTTTAACAGGCAGCCGACAGCTGCCTTTACCCCCCTATACAATGATTATCATTACCATATAAGTGAATATTTAATTTTCTCAAAGCCTTATTTGATTAGGGTTTTGCTCAATTACACTCTGCAAAAAGGCTCGTCAATATTTAGATGCGTTTGCCCTGAACATCTGTGCCGACCTCAACCGCTTCGCGGAGACGTTCCACATCACGCATCGGCGTGACACCAAAGAGGCGTTTGTACTCGCGATTGAACTGGGAAGCGTCATCATATCCGACACGATAACCCGCCGTCGCCGCGTCCAACGCTTCCCCAATCATCAGGCGCTGCGCTTCTTGGAGCCGCAACTGCTTCTGAAACTGTAAGGGACTCATGGCAGTGACTTCCTTGAAGTGGTGGTGAAAGCCGGAAACACTCATGCCGATCCCGCGTGCTATCTCCTCGACATAAAGCGGCTGATTGAACTCCCGGCAAATCTTCTCAACGGCCTGAGCAATCCGATGGGTGTGTCCGCCCAATATCGTCATCTGGCGGAGCCGGTGGCCTTGTTCTCCAACGAGGAGCCGGTAGACGATCTCCCGCGTGATGAGGGGTAAGAGAACTCGTGCTTCGTTGGGAGAATCAAGCAGCCTGACCAGTCTCACAGTCGCGTCCAGCAGGGTGGAATCGAGCGGGCTAACTTCGATGGCCTTCACAGCCTTCTGATTTGGCGGCGGGAGTTGGCCGATTTCCACCATGACAGCGCCGACCACAGCGGCATCGAGACACAGTTGCAGCCCCAGATACGGCTGCTCCTCGGACGCTTCGAGAACCCAGCTCACGATGGGAAGTTCCGCTGTGGCGAGAAGGTAGTTGCGAGGGTCGTACTGATAAGGATTCCCGCCGAGATAAACCTCTTTGCGACCCTGAGCAATCACGCAGAAGGTGGGGTCTGACACTCCGTACACCTTCTGTCTCATTTTGGAGGAACGGGCCAGACGAAGACCCTGAAGAGGTTGGATTACCCCATCTGCGGGAATGGCTCGCGCCATCCGCTCTGCCAGTTCCGCTCGCTGGTGCTGCTCCTGTTGTGTTTGTAACTCTTTCTGGTTCATATAGTTCATCTTATCTGTTGGACGCGACGCTACACAATTAATTTCTAAAAGTTTGGAGAATTTACCTATCGTTTTCCAGAATCTTCATATCGCCATCCGTTTCATGAATCATAGAATATTTGTTGTAAGCAGAAGTTACTCTCGACGGTTCAACGCACCGAGCGATTCAACCGCAAAAGAATTCAAGGAGATATCTATGAACAAGAACAAACGGGAAACCGGATCGAATCTTAGGGATCACCGAGTACTCGGTCGTCGTGACCTTTTGGCTACTACTGCCCTTTTCGGGGCAGGATTGGCCGTCGCGCCATTGACGCGAGCCGCATCAGCACAACAGCCGCGCGTTGGAGGAGAAAACAAAATGAAAGCACGAAAACTCGGACAGTTGGAAGTCTCGGAATTAGGCTTCGGCTGTATGAGCATTAGTGCCAACTACGGCCCCGCCGCAGACCGAAATCAGGGCATTAAAGTCATTCGCACAGCCTATGAAAAAGGCGTCAGGTTCTTCGATACAGCCGAAGTTTATGGCCCCTTTACGAACGAAGAACTGGTTGGAGAAGCGCTCGCGCCTTTCCGCGACAAGGTAGCGATCGCAACCAAATTCGGTTTTGACGTTGCAAATGGTTCAGGTGGTCTGAATAGTCGACCGGAGCACATCAAAAAAGTGGTTGACGCCTCGCTCAAGCGGCTCCAAACCGACCGCATTGATCTTTATTACCAGCACCGAGTCGATCCCAAAGTGCCCATCGAAGATGTGGCTGGTGTGATTAAAGAACTCATTCAAGCGGGAAAAGTTCTGCATTTCGGTCTCTCTGAGGCGAGTGCACAAACAATCCGTCGGGCACACGCGGTTCAGCCGGTCGCAGCCATCCAAAGCGAGTACTCGTTCATGGAAAGAAGTCCCGAAAAAAACGGCGTCCTGAAAGCCTGTGAGGAGTTGGGAATTGGCTTTGTTCCGTGGGGGCCTGTTGGCATGGGCTATTTAACCGGGCAAATCGACGCTCTCAAAAAGTTCGACCCGAAAGCTGACCTTCGATTCGCGATGGAGCGCTTCTCTCCAGAAAACTTGGCGGCCAATGCTCCGATTGTGGACGTACTCCGAACCTTTGCGGATAAAAAATACGCGACACCGGCGCAAATTGCCTTGGCTTGGCTCCTCGCACAGAAACCCTTTATTGTTTCTATTCCAGGCACACGCAACCTCAATCACCTGGAAGAGAATATGGGAGCCATCAATGTTGATCTGACGCCTGCGGATATCCGTGAACTCGAAGCAGCTTTCGCCAAAATCAAAGTGCATGGTGGCCGACTGAATGAAATGCATAGGCAGATCATTGAGCTGTGACCAGTCGTTGAGCAGCAAAATAGGGATGCAAGGGCGCAAGCGATTGAATCAAGCGCCCTTGCAGTTCAACTTGACCACCCGCGACAGAACAAGGCGCTGCACCCGACCGCCTACAGTCCGCTCGTTTCTCGCTCCCTTTCGGCGGCGGGTGAGTTTGATCGTTGTGCAGCAGCGCGCAGCTTGGCTGTGTGCGGGAGAATCGTGCAAGATGAGACGAGCGACTTAACAGGAGAAACGATGCTGGTAAACTTGCTTCATTCCTAAATTTTCCTTTAGCGTCCACCATGAAAACACTCATCATCAACGCTTCTCAGCCTGTTGCCGGAATGTCCGAAGGAAAACTCAATGACTTCCTGGCTAAAATCATTAGAGAAGAGTTAGAACAGAACGGACATGAAGTCCGATTAACAGAGATTAAAAACGGCTACGACATTGACGAAGAAGTTGAAAAGCATCTTTGGGCTGATGTCATCATCACTCAGTCACCGGTCTACTGGTTCGGAAATCCTTGGATTTATAAAAAGTACGTAGACGAAGTTTTCAATGCTGGACTTCTTCAGCAGAAGATGGTAGCAAATGACGGTCGGACACGCAGCGACCCCACAAAACAGTACGGGACAGGCGGCCTAATGCAAGGCAAAAAATATATGCTCTCTCTGACTTGGAATGCCCCGGCTATTGCCTTCAACGACGAGAGGCAGTTCCTGTTTGCGGGCAAATCGGTGGACGATTTTTTCATGTTCAACACCGCAAATTACAAGTTCTGTGGCGTAGAAATCCTTCCTTCTTTCTCTTGTCACGACGTACTGAAGCAAGGTGGCATTGAGCATGACATCGAGGGTCTTAAGGCGCATTTGGCTAAATACGTTCTGTGATTGTCGGTGAGCAGCCAACCCAATTGCTTCCAAAGCAAGTGACAACCGTAACATTCTAACTGCTGCCCAACAACCCGCTTGCACCCGACCGGATCAAAGCTGTTGGCAAGTTCGAGAGGTTATTAGCGTCGGGTGAAGCGGAACGTTAAACCGCAATCACATATAGCAGTCTAGACGTGACATTGAATTGTTTTTTGCTGGCTAGCTTAACAACTCAACTCGATGATCTTTGCGATCGCACAACCCCGTTTTTGCCTATGACTTGCAGCATCTTGTAATACTTTGACCATCTCATCAAATGTACATTGTTGTACTCCAAACAGACGTTTGAACTCTCGATTTGATAGTCGTTTTGTTTGTTCGTATTGCATTAGGGGATTGAATTAATGTAAAAACTCTCTACCATACCATAAAATAATTTTGCAAGAGGTCTAATATACTACGTTCTATCGGTGCTAGGAGTTATCCGGATTTAGCAACGGCAATTGAAACTGCTTTTAGCCAAGTCTCTTTAAATGATATTTATAACTGGTTTACTCATTGTTGATACTGTACTGCACCAGACTGAGAAACGCTATAATATTATTCAATTAATTCCTGAATATAGATGAATTCTATTGTAATCTTAAAAATAATTTTAGACTAATAATCTGCTATTGCAAACAGATTATTAGCTGAAATATTGTCAAAAAAAACAGGAATTATATAGTTAGTAAGCAGTTATTAAACTGGGCAAACGTTTAATAAAATATTATTTATTTCGATTTCATAATCTAGCAATCATAAGCTAATCGTCGTTTGTTTTTCCAGATTTATTCGCTTTTAGTAAGAGCTGAAGCCCTGCTTTCATGCAACTTAAATGCTCATTAGCTTATTTGATTTGTGAAAATTACAAGGCACAGAACCCCGATTTATTAGATAAATCGGGGTTCTCATTGTTCACGAATGATTAATCGGAATTTTGTGTCGAGATTGCTATACACAATTATTACCGGATAACTAATATCCGTTGTCTAGCCCGTGAGCTAGAAACATAGTACAAACGATTAAACTCTCTAATCTTGGCCAGTACTGCCTTACTGTCATCTCCTCGTTCTGGATAAAGTCGCTTACTCAAATCTTTACCATCAATACCCGCTTCTAAGAAAGTGCTACCTTGGCTATTGTGAACAGTTAATGCAAAGCAGTTTCTGATGTTGGCAAACTGCTCTGAATGTTTGTAGTACTGCTTCCACAGAAAGGGATTACGCTTGGCACTTTTGAGTAAGCGTTTGGTTTCTTGGTCAAATTGTTTTTGCTCATCTTCATGCAGAACATAGATTTGACGCACAATCCCTTCATCTGTCTTTACCTTTAACCTCCAAGTATCATAGTTGTTGTAACGATCGCCAAAAACATCTAAAACAGTAAACTCTGTAGATGTAGAAAGAATCGTAGTTTTACCATCAGGAGCCATCACAGGATCTCTGGTGATTAATCTCTCTCCAGGAATAAAGCGATTGAGATTTTCACCATATAAATGTGTGCGAATCTGCTGATTGTAAAAGTCAACTTGAGTATTAGTCCAGGATAAAATTCGGAAACAATCTGGGTTTTGAGCAAATTCTCTCTTCATCTTTTTGCAGGCATAACGCAGCAAAGTTTGACGTTTAACCATCAACGCCCCATTACTTTTATCAGGCAGATATTTGGCATAAGGCTCAAAAGGAAACTTGCTCTTGGTGACTGCACTCCGAAAAACAATACTCCTTTTGGTTTGAGGAATATATGTTTCTATATCCATTCGGCATCATCAGAAATCAATATATTGAAAGTTTTCTAACATTCAGATGATTTAGTTAAATCTGGAGTTGCACATATATATTTTTCTATGAAGGTAAACATCCTCAATCTTAAAATTATTGCTACTCGGAAATCCTACTTTAATTCTTGTGATTACAAATTTTCGCGCATGTCACCATACATTAGACCTCACTACGCATTAGTACGTATTTAAATATACTGAACATTTTAATATACTGAAAATAGTTTTTAGCATAGGCGTGGCCCGCCCTAGACATCGCTCGTTTTTTATCCGGCCTCACTTTGGAGCGTTGCTCCCATCTCTATGTTATTCATCAAACAAAAATACCTGCCTTACAGGATTGCATTTTTCAGTGTGGGAGTAACCTTGCTAGTCAAGTTGGGACTAGAGCATATAACTGGAATCACAAGTTCTTTCAGCTTGTGGCTGATTGCTATCTCTATAAGTACTTGGTACGGTAGTAAGCTGTTCCACATCTAAGTTGCATAAATGCTAAATTAGATATATTCAAGTA
>CAXUOL010000473.1:0-5705 GCA_964252435.1 uncultured Nostoc sp. | reverse complement strand
GCCCACCCTAAACCATTATTTACTTAGCAATACTTTAAACAGGTGCTTCAGTAGCAGTTTTGCCAATTAGCATTGCAGCATTTTCCTCGCTTTCAAGAATACCAAATTCAATCAACAATTCTTCTAACTCTTCCATCTCGATAGGTGTGGGGACAGTCAGATTCTTGTTGTTGATAATCTTTGTACCTAATGTCCGATATTCATTAGCTTGGTTGCTGTCAGGTGCATACTCGTTAACAGTCATGCGGCGCAATTCTGCGTGTTGCACAATGTTGTCACGAGGTACGTAGTGAATCATTTGGGTGTTCAAACGTTTTGCCAGGGTTTCGATTAGGTCGATTTCCCGGTCAACGTTACGGCTGTTACAAATTAAACCACCCAAGCGCACACCGCCAGTGTGAGCATATTTGAGAACACCACGAGCGATGTTGTTAGCTGCATACATCGCCATCATTTCACCAGAGGTAACGATGTAGATTTCTTGTGCCTTACCTTCACGGATAGGCATAGCGAAACCACCGCACACAACGTCACCCAAAACGTCGTAACTTACAAAATCAACATCTTTGTAAGCACCGTTTTCTTCTAAGAAGTTGATAGCGGTGATAATACCACGACCAGCGCAACCCACACCAGGTTCAGGGCCACCAGACTCCACACAACGTACATCCCGGAAACCGGTGAGCATTACTTCTTCGAGTTCAATATCTTCTACAGCACCGCGTTCAGCAGCCAATTGAAGAACGCTTGTTTGAGCTTTACTGTGTAGCATCAAACGGGTAGAGTCAGCTTTGGGGTCGCAACCGACAATCAGGACGCGCTGACCCATTTCAGCCATTGCTGCTAGGGTGTTTTGAGAAGTGGTAGATTTACCAATACCGCCTTTACCATAGAAAGCTATTTGTCTAATCTTTTCGTCAGTCATGGTTGTGTTTCCTACAATGATTTAGTTGATGAGTCGTAAGCTTGATATGAAATATTCACCCTTGGTGTTGTAGGGAAGTAGAGCCTATTGGCAATCGCACCCTGGCAAAAACAGTTAAAATCAGAACATATTTACCCACGAAGCGATGGCTTAAGAGATAGAGAAATTTAATCTCCTAATAACGAAACCTTTGAAACTATGACTTCAGTATTATCAGTTGTTGTAACCAATCCCAAATGGTTGCTCAAGCCTCAAGAGTGGTTGCAGCAGGAATTCAAATGAACGCAGATTTGTTCCCTGAACCACACAACCAACCAAATTGCAATCCACTCTTAAATGGTCATTACAACTTTTCTGATTTGGCTGATGTCAAGTAACCAAGAAAATCTATAGCGCTTCTCGTTTCGTGATTGATGCAGCAAGATAAATTCTAGGCTAAAAGTGGTAGCTGCCAGTGCAGTGATATAGTACTTGCACAGGCAACGTCTGATACTCTGGCTTAGATAATATCTTGGTGACTTTTGACAGTATGGTTAAATTCCTAGAAATTATGCAACTACACCATTCTGCTTGAAGTTTTCGTTCCAAAAGTCAGCTACTGCTTCAACTTAGTTTGCGGTTGAAAACTTTTACTCCCGCAAGACGAAGTTAGTAAATATTCTGTATTCCTATTGAATTGTCAGGCTGTACTAAGAGTCTTTCTTCCCAGACTCCAAGAGTAATTGCCTTTGGCGGGTAATGCTCTAGCTAGGTTAACCAACTCTTATTGGTTTATACCCAGATAAATTTTGATTGACTTCAAGTTGTTACAAAGGCTACTATCCTACTCAATCTAGTTTTAGATTTTCGTTAAAAAAAGATGTAGCTAATTGAAGGGGACTTACCAGAGCAAAAAAACTTTCTTGAGCTTGCCTCAAACTTGTCTTGAAGTCTTTTTGTGTTTTCACTTGTTTGATTCCTATAAAAACCATAACATACATCTCACTAATTAATTTGCCAAATCTCAAATCCTTTCTCCATTTAATAGAATATTCTCCTTATAACCGTTGATAGTCATAAGTTCCACGGATCAAGATTTCTATTTAATAAAATCTTTTATCATAGTCAATATGTGCAGTTAGATACTTTTGGAGATTTGATAAAAGTATTTCAACTTATGTTTTACAACTTAAACCAGATTTATTATTTTTGCAGTCAAATTTTTTTTAATAAAGTAGATTAAATCACTCACAAATTTTCACGCAGCAATAGAAGGACTTAATTAAATACAAAGGTTGTAGTAAGCAGTTTTAGCCCTTGAGAAGCTTATAGCGGTTCCCATTCAGATGCGGTACAACGTTATATTGCAAGGTGTAGGGGCACGGTACGCCGTGCCTCTACGGGTGTACCTCATTTAAACGAGAACTGCTATAGGAACCTGTACAATTAGCGCTTGTGATGATTTCGCATGGATTTATGAATCTTCTTCCATCGTTCTTTCTCAGCTAATTGCGCCCTCTGGTCTTGTTTGCGATTAAGGTAGTCGAGTTCTTTTTGTAACTTTTGATAGCTAAGAAACCTGGAATAATCGAGTTCTCCGTCAGCC
Organism: uncultured Nostoc sp.; assembly: GCA_964252435.1. Taxonomy (GTDB): domain Bacteria; phylum Cyanobacteriota; class Cyanobacteriia; order Cyanobacteriales; family Nostocaceae; genus Nostoc. The sequence continues at coordinate 3,195 of CAXUOL010000473.1, read as the reverse complement.
AAAGCCTGCTGCACTACACAACCGGGTTCGTTATTATGCTGACAATTGCGGAAATGGCATTCTTGCGCTAAGGTTTCGATGTCTGCAAAAGTTTCTTGCAAACCTTCATCACCTGCCCAAATTTGGATTTCCCGCATTCCTGGAGTATCAATAATTAATCCGCCAGTAGAGAGCAAAATCAACTCACGATTAGTTGTTGTGTGTCTACCTCGGTCATCACCTTGCCGTACTGCTTGTACAACTTGCACAGATGCGCCTTGTAGTTGGTTAGTGATGGTGGATTTACCAACACCAGAAGACCCTAATAAAGCAACTGTTTGTCCCGGTTGCAAGTAAGGTTTTAAGGCATCCAATCCTTGATGATTGGTGGCACTTAAAACCGCAATTGGTACACCCAAAGCAACTGCTTCTACTTGGGTTAAATACTCTTCTAGAGAGTTGCACAAATCTGCTTTGTTTAACACAATTACCGGATTTGCACCACTTTCCCAAGCCAGAATGAGATAACGCTCAACTCTTCTTGGGTTAAAATCGCCATCTAATCCTGAGACTAAAAAGACTGTATCAATATTCGCTGCAACAATTTGTTCTTCTGTTTTACTACCTACTGTCTTGCGAGAAAATTTGCTTTTCCTGGGTAAAATCTCGTTGATAGTGGCTCGTCCTTCAGATTCTCTGACACTAATCACAACCCAATCTCCCACCGCTGGAAAATCTTGTGCTTTAGAAGCCCGATGCCGCAATTTACCTGCAATTTCTGCTGAAAGTTCCCCGTGTTTGCTATAGAGGGTATAAGTATTTCTGTATTCAATGGCAACCCTACCAACGCTAAATCCTTGTAAGCGATAGGGTTCAAAGCTGCAAGCAAAAAAGTCACTCCAGCCTAAATAATCCAAATTCATTGATGTTTCCTCGATGTGTGCTACTTGTTTTGCACAAGGTTCCACAGAGGAAGACACTTCTATGCAGGGCAACTCCCCGCACCAGAATGTCTGTGAATTCTATTTTTCATTCCTGTAGAAAAGAGGACTGAACAGAATCTCTGGGCCTTGTGTCCTTTGAATCAGGATGGTCAAAGTAACCCGGACTGCTAGCAACTCAGTCATAGTTCGTCCTCCTTGTGTACTACAGTAAATAATCTCCATTACTACATTAGCCTATTCCAGAAAATTCGTTTAAATTATGCAATTTTAACTCTGATATTTATCGCGTATTGAAAGACCAATGCACAAGTTTGTACATTTTGACACTCCCTGGGCTAAAGCCACAGAGATTCTTGGTTCAATGAGTCCACTTAGATTAGACCCCTTGCGGTATATAGCCCAGAGGTGGTTCTCTCCCCTTCGCGCAGCGTCTCGTTCGCGCAGCGTCTCCGACAGGAGAAGAGAAGCTTTAACTTTCCGAGTGCCCCTCGGTAGTTGGAGCTTCCAAAATTTGTTTGATTTAAATTCTGATTGTCTAGTCCCCATGTTCGCGAAGCGTCTCGTAGAGAAGATTTTACCTATTCCTGGGAAGGAACTAAAACTATGGAATAGAACGCCATATCTTCAATTGTCTTGGCGTAGCCTCTCCCTTTGGGAGAAGGTGCAGATTGCCGTTAGGCAGTTGGGTTTTTATACAGGTTAATCACCGTTCCTGTTGAGTTCAATCGTACTAATATATTGACTTATACGTAAACGCCTTTTTTAGCCTTCAACACGCAGCCTAAAGTACAAAAAACGCAACTGCGTTGCTATTTCTCAAGGGTTTTCGGCATTTTCCTTATAAAAACAATTTTAGTAAAAAATATCTGCTCATCTTTCACCAACCTCTAGCGAAAGAAAGAGTTTCAGGTTGAGTATCTCTGTAATCATGAATGCGGACAAGTGTTTACCTGCTGAATAACTGATATGCCGCAATATTTTGGAAAACTACCCACCACAAACCAAGCTTGGACAACTGTTAGCAATGTAAAAGCTGTAAGCTGGGAAAATAATATTGTTAATTTTGACTGTGGCGACTCACGCCTGACCATCAGTGTACTTACTCCGAATTTAATCCGCGTGCGTTTCGCACCAACTGGGGAATTTATGCCCCGCCGCTCTTGGGCAGTGACGCTGGATGATGCAGAATGGGCAATAACACCTTTTACAGTGCGGGAAACTGAAGCAACGATAGAAATTGAAACAGCACAGATTCGTGTGTGCGTCCAGCGGGAAAAATGTCGCATCGCCTGTTTTGATAAAGATAACCGTCCCTTTGCCCAAGATGCAGATATGGGAATGGGTTGGCGGATGGGCGCAGTTGCAGCGTGGAAAGAAATTGCAACTGACGAACATTTCTATGGCTTTGGTGAACGCACAGGCTTTCTGGATAAACTCAGCGAAGTAAAAACCAACTGGACAACGGATGCTTTAGATTATGATGCACTGACTGATGAAATGTACCAGGCAATTCCATTTTTTATGGCTTTGCGCCCGCAGGTAAGCTATGGCATCTTTTTTAACACTACTTTTTGGAGTCAGTTCGATATCGGCGCTGAACAACCAGGTATTTGGAAGATGGAGACTCGTGGCGGTGAATTGGATTATTACATTATCTACGGCCCCGAACCAGCCCAAATCCTGGAGACTTACACTCAGCTAACTGGGAGAATGCCATTACCGCCGAAATGGGCGCTAGGTTATCATCAATGCCGTTGGAGTTACGAATCAGAAAACGTTGTGCGGGAACTAGCAAAGGAATTTCGTGAACGCCGCATTCCCTGCGATGTTATTCACTTGGATATTGACTATATGCGGGGCTATCGAGTGTTTACTTGGAGTCCTCAACGCTTTCCCAATGCGGCAAAACTCATTAGTGATTTAGCAGAGGATGGTTTCAAAACAGTCACAATTATTGATCCTGGTGTGAAGTATGAACCAGAAGGTAATTATCATGTTTTTGACCAAGGAATAGAAAACGACTATTTTGTGCGTAAAGTTGATGGTACGTTGTTCCACGGCTACGTTTGGCCTGAGAAAGCTGTTTTTCCTGATTTTTTACGTCCTGATGTGAGTAACTGGTGGGCTGATTTACACAAAAGCCTAACTGATATTGGTGTGGCAGGAATTTGGAATGATATGAATGAACCTGCCATAAACGATCGCCCTTTCGGCGATGATGGTGAAAAGATTTGGTTTCCTCTAGATGCGCCGCAGGGGGGAAGGGGAGCAG
>CAXUOL010000472.1:0-5709 GCA_964252435.1 uncultured Nostoc sp. | reverse complement strand
TCAGCCTTATTTCCCTTGAGATATCCGCCGGCTTGTGCTTCTAGAATCGTCAGTTTTGGAGGGCAATCGAGTAAGAATTGACCATATTCCTTAGCGCAGTTAGCTTGCAGTTTAGGTTGGCTGGGTGGAATGAGAAAAACGCTGTTGTTGATTTTGATAGTTTCCATAATTGCAAAGTGATGGCTGTGTTTGTTTGAATGAGTTAATGGGCTTAGTTAGTCGGCAATTTGTCGGAATCTTGTGTAATTGTCAGTAAAAAACCGTGTTTGGTATTCTGGACTCGTACTAGTTCTCTATCAAGTAATGATTGGATTACTGTTCGTGAGAAATTAATGCTGTGTAAAGGAGCAGAACCACCATAGCGGCGCAAGAAAAGCAGCAAGCTAGCAGCCGTGAGATCAGAGCAGTTTTTGGGTGATTTAGGCATGAGCTATGCCTCCAGGAATTGCTTTTAATTCGTACTTAAGCAGTTCAAGTTGGCGTAGACATTTTTCTATTTCAGCCTGAATCTCTGCTCTCAATTCCTGCGGTGTCAGTAATTTAATTTCGTTCTCTAAGTGATTTCCTTCATCAATAGAATTGATATCAAGCATGGCGATGTACCGCCAGCCTTCACCATATTCGTATGCTAAAAAACTGTTGCTTGGATAATACTTGATGCCGATAATCAATCCTTGTTCTGCACGTTGTCCTAAAGTAAATCGGGGGTATTTCCAACCGTGTGGAATTGATATTGTTGATTGCATGGTTGTAATTGGTGAAGTTGACTATGCTGCTATGGCTTTATTTGTTACTCTGGATTTCTTTGCTACTTTCATGAAGTCATCCAACCCAACTGCTGCTTCTGCGGCTTGAGCGTACCGAATCTGATCCATAGCGTTAGACCAGTGGGTGATATGCTGGAATATCACTCCAATCATCGAATCAACTTTGTACACTCGATAATTTCTGGGGCAGGCTCCATTGACGTAAACGAGCGTGTAACCAGGGATTTCGATAATCTCTGCATTCGGGTCTGTTGGCGGTAGAAAAATTTTCTCTGGTGAGTCATCCAACTCGGCTACTTGAAGAGAGGGCGTAGTTTCTGTGGTGTATGCCATTGTGATGTTTGTTACCTATTACGCTGTAGAGGCGATTACAATTCTTGATGTGCAATCGCCCTTTTTATGTCAGTGGTTACGCTGCTACAGCTGGTCGGACTCCCAAAAACATAATCGCTTCTTCTGCACTTGATGCGAATCTGTTCATGCCGTATGTGCGGGGTCTAGAATACCAACCCTCAAGATTGCAACCGATGTAGCCTACTAGCTGATTATTTCTTTCGGTAAAGTTTAGTACTGAAGGATAACCAATCAATCTGGGGATGCCACAGGTTGAACTTGACACAAGCTTCTTCTAATTCATCGCTGAGGCGTTCATTGCGCTCCAATGGAGTTTCAGGAAGTGTCGCTTTAACCTCTGCAACTCTTTTTGCGAACCAGTCTCGGTCAAAAGGCAAGCAGCTACCGTTTACGAACCGCACCCATAATGTAATCCCACCTTCCAGCCAGATGGTGCGAACTAATTCGGGTTGGACTTCGATAATCTCACCGATGATGCGGCGATCTCTGCTGGTGAGAGGGTCTTGGGTTGGGGCTACAGCTTCCGCTTGGGTTTCGAGATGGGTGTACAGTTCTGCTTGGGCTAGGGCTTGCTCGTCTTTGAAGGGAGTATTTGCAATTATTGTTTGATTGAGTTTGAAGCTTGAAGGTGCTTGTTGTGTGTAAACAGATTGCGTCATAATAAGGATCTCCTGCCTCTATACGGGGTTAGGTTTTCACAAAGGGCGATCGCTCAAGTTGTCCAGACCTCGCGATCGCCTTTTGTTTGCATAGCTTTAGTATATACAAGTGCTATGCAAATGTCAATATATTTTCTAGATTTTGTATATGCAAAATTGAAAAAAGCCTTATAAGTCATGAAAAAACTAGCATAGGCATTGCATAGACAAGTAAATGGGGCTAGTCTTATGTATAGACAGATAAATGCAGGAAGCGTATGGGTCAGCTAAACATCCGAATAGATGATGAGTTAAAAGAAGCTTTCATAAGGAAAGCTAAAGAAGATAATACTTCAGCTACAGAATTACTAATTGAATATATGAAGCAGTATTTAGCTTCTCCCCAAAAGAATGAATCTCAGAAAATAGAGGAGCTAGAAAAAAGATTAGTAAGGGTTGAGCAAGTATTGGGGGAATTAGCAGCCTGAGAAACGAGCTTCAGTTTTTCAGGCTTTGGCGTGAGCGCGTTCGTAAATCTTTAAAAACTAATTCTATATCCCCTGACGATGAGTCGGGGGATTTTGCATAAATAGGGTGTATATACAAAATTAGGCAGTGCATTGACTAATCTATGCACTGCCTATACTATGAATATATGATTTAACCTCATTTTGACAATATGACACACCAGAAACTATCGGTTTATATGCAATTGCATTCAGGGGATATAGAGGCATTGCAAAATGTGTGGATTCATTGGAAAGTATGCAGACACCCATAGTAGTCAGCACAGATAAAGGATTGGAAGCTCAGACTCTCAAGCGTCCGCAGCAATCATAAATTAAAAACCCCACAGGGAAGTTTTGCAGGCTACCAGTGGGGGCAGAACATAACCAACGTTTAAGGCTATGATTTACTTAACAGTATCAAATTTCCCTGCACTATGTACAGAGTTCAGTTGTATTATTAATAGCCGTCTATCTCTGTTGCTCTGTGCTTGTAATAAAAAGAATAATACTAGCTCTGGCGGTGTAAAACGCTCTGGGGGTGTAAAACCAAGGGTACAAATAATTTTTCATTTACTAAAGGTAGTTTATAGCACCTCTTCTATTTATTTGAATAGGAGAGGAATATGCTGACACTAAACCCTTCCGAAACAACATTAGCGTTCAATTACGGCATTCTCAACACCAGCATCCAGGAAACCTTCACCGCCATAGACCGCTTCGAGTGGCAAGCAATAGAAGAACTGCGGCTGATGCGAGACAAAGGCTATTACGAAGATGGTGGACACAAGAGCTTTGAAGCTTACTGCGAAAGCGAGTTGACCAAACACGGAGGATATCGCCGGGTCAGAGATTTGCTGTCTGCGAAGAAAGTAGTTGATACTCTGCCAGAGGAACTCAGGGAAAAGATTACTAAACCCTCTCAAACTCGCCCCTTACTCCGGCTGATTAAAACTCCTGATAAGTTACAGGAAGTCGTAGCGATCGCAGCCAAAGAAAAGCCCTTCCCCACTGCCGCCGATTTTGCTAAAGCAGTACAGAAGGTCGTTCCAAAAAATACGTCACCCACTAGAACCAGTAGCACAGAACAAGAAAAAATCAAAACACAATTGTGTAATTCTGTCACTGTTTCTTCCCTTTCACATCCAAGATATGGGGATTCGGGGGTGATTGAGGCAGACGCACCGAATAACTATCAGCAGATTGTTACCTTCAGTGATGGTGAGAAGCTGCTGGTAAACAATGCTGATTTGACTAGTTTAAATGACGCAATTGTGTCATTCTCAGCAGAGCGCACATACCCAAAAGAATACACGGAAGCGATCGCCCAAATCAAAGAGCAACACAAGCAAGAGTTAGAGCGCCTAGAGCAGGAATTGAGAATTGGGCTACAAGCAAAAGCAGGGGCTAAAGCTGAAGCCCAGGTACAAGAGCAAATCCAATCTCTGCAACAACTCTTTAAACAACAAAAAGAAGAAAATATCCATTTACAGCAACGGCTCTTGGAGATGGAATCACTACGGCAGTTAGAGGCTGAGAATCAACAACTCCAGCAGCGCATTCAGGAGCTAGAACACGCCGTACAACAGCATCCGGTTCAACAGTGGGGAAATACCATGACCCAGCAAGCGACTAAAGCGTTGAATAAGCAGGTAAAGCAAGCCTTGGAGAAAACTATTGATTTGCGATCGCTAGCTGCTGAACCACCCAAGGAGAACGCCCAAGAATGTCTGCGGCTGATGGGTATGGCGTTGAAAAACCTAAGCGAAGCGATGAACAACACCCAAGCACTCGAAGCCGCAGCAATAATTCTGGGAAGTGAACCAACACCACAGGCGATTGCATATCGAGCCGAGCAATTAGAAATGTTGCCCCAAGCTGTTAGTGATATCAGACGGGTACTGTCAAAACCTGGGTGTACTTGGCAGGAGTTTTTGAATGTTGCCCAAGAGTATGAGGTTATTAAACAAGACTATTGGGCGGAATTGACCAGTGAAGAAACAAATTTAATTACCGCACTCCAGAGCGTATCCTCTCAACCAGACACTATCGGGCTTGGTTCTATTGTTGCCCACGCCGACCCCTACCGTACTTTGTATGTCGAGAGGGGTGAAGTAGTAGAGGATTTGGGCGAGGAAGTAGTAGTGGCATGGGATCACTGGAAGGAGCAATCAAAAAAGACTGACAGGTATTTCCGAGATGAGTTGCGAATCTGGAAGGGCGAAAACCAGTAAATAAAAACTCGCCTTGAGATAGCTAAAAAAATTTAAACGCGGCATGGGTGCAATGTCGCTCACATTGTCATGGGAAAAATTTAGGAGGGAATATGACTAGTACAGCGTTAAAAGCAATCAACGGTGGCAGCAAGCAGCGAAGCGATGTCCAAGGACAAGCCGCTTCGCGTCTACGTAAACAAGCAGATGCAGATAAATCGATTAGACCACATTGCAAAGTATCAATTGAGGATATCAACTGGGTTCGTCAACAGCCTCCATCTGTGCAGCAGCTTTGGTTAGATAGCGTGGCGGCTGAACAATTCGGGGGTTCTGCCCATAAACTCGATACTAACCTTACTTACAAATCTTTGCAAAAAGCAGGGGCGGCGTTGACTGCTCAAGGATTGTTTCAGTTTGAGGAAGTTTTTGGCCGCTTACCCTCTGGTAGACCAGGACTGATTAGCTACCGTGTTCGTAACCTTCATGGTTATTACAATCGTTTTTACTGGGAATCGTCCACATCACGCGAAACTAATTCTTGTGACGAGAAAGCTGTCCACGCCGGGGAGAAAGTAAACCAGCCCGGACGGAATGAAAATTACCCTGGCGTGGAACAAATCCAGCCCGATTTGGAATCATTCCAAAAGAATGGTCAAAAAAGTGAACAATTGCAAGGGTTTCAAAATCCTAACAACGTCTTTAACTACTCCTTAACTACCTACCAACAACCAACTAAGGTTGTTGGTATGGTAGTTGGTTCTGACGCGCTTGCTCGAAATCCGCGTGTTGAGGAAACGGCTCATGCGCCCTTGAGGGGCGCGTCGCCTTCACATATCGAAAGCGCGTCAGAACTTGAAGAATTGCCTACGGCAATGAACTGCACGACGCTAGCGCTTGTGGACGCTGCACCAAGTCAATCTGCTTCCTTGTTGGCTGAAAAACAGGATTGCAGTGTTAAAGCGATATTCCCTCATGAAGGTACTTGTTCTGCCGCGTCCGTCGCACAAAATGAATTTTCTTCCAAGGAAGTGATCGCTAATCAAATTCAGGGGCAAGTAGAACAGGGTCAATTTGCTTTATTGTCAAGAGAAAATCAAGTCTCTGGTTTTGAGCCAAAAGACTGTGATGTTCGCGCAGCGTCTCTAAGAGTTGGCACTTATTCCGCCGCGCCCGTGTCGTTAAATAAAAGTGAGATATTTGAATGGTTGGATAGAGCAAACCTTGGAGA
>CAXUOL010000471.1:0-5713 GCA_964252435.1 uncultured Nostoc sp. | reverse complement strand
TCATATTAAGGGACTTCAATAAAATAAACTATTCCATCAGAAATAATTATAATCATTTTAAAGGGGTATTAAGGGGCTGCCGACGGCAGCCCCTTCATCCCCCTTTTGTAGTAATTTGAATAATGACAGAGTTTTTGAGTGTGATAACTGGTGGCTATAGTATTAACTGATTCTCTCAAAAAGTTGTTAATTGAAACTACATGTCAATTAAAAGGTGCAGCAAAGCGCATTTGTGAGAGGTTAAGGTCGAATACCGTTTGTCAATAAGCAAGAGTACTCAAAATATGGCTGAAAAGCGGGGTTGGAAACACAATTTTTGAGCAGGCGATCGCGTAATCTGAATACGCATCATTCATTCTTGACCTATAAGTTCAGTACAAGAGTTAACTGAATACCTCTGCTTCTTTCCAATTTTCAGCATAATTTCTAATTGACAAAATGAAGATTATCTTAACCTCTCACCGATGGAGTAAGACGACAACGGTCGCGTCAGTCAATGAAGCGTCAAGAATCACCGAGGCTTCAGCCCGGTGAGTATGTCAAGACTCATTTTTACCTTCTGAAATCTAAAATTCAGTCATTAGTCATTTTCGGTTATCACAAAGGACAAAGGACAATGGACAAATGACGGTGGACAGAGGACAAAGGAAAAATGAGCAATGTATTTCGGGAATTTCTGCAAAAAGTAGGCAGCGGAAACCACACAGCCGAGAATTTAACTCGCGCCCAAGCAGCCACCGCTACTAAAATGATGCTGCTAGGTGAAGCGACACCAGCCCAAATTGGAGCGTTTTTGATTGCTCACCGAATCAAGCGTCCTACGGGAGAAGAGTTAGCCGGAATGTTGGATGCTTATGAGGAACTGGGGCCAAAACTGCAACCCATAGCCTCTGGGCGACCAGCGATCGCTCTTGGTATCCCCTATGATGGTAGAACACGCACAGCACCAATTAGTCCCGTCATAGCTTTACTACTCGCAACAGTCGGACAACCAGTGGTAATGCATGGTGGCGATCGCCTACCAACTAAGTATGGCTTACCCCTGATAGATATTTGGCAGGGTTTAGGAGTCGATTGGACTACCCTACCCCTAGCACAAACTCAACAAGTGTTTGAGCAAACGGGAATCGGCTTTATTTATCTACCTCAGCATTTTCCCTTAACTACAAGTATTTGGGAGTACCGCGACCAACTTGGCAAACGTCCGCCGTTGGCGACAATGGAGCTAATTTGGTGTCCTTATGCTGGGGATGCTCACGTAATTGCTGGGTTTGTCCATCCGCCGACAGAAGGGATGTTTCAGATAGCTTTAGGACTGCGGGGAGTAACAAAATTTACATTAGTCAAAGGATTGGAAGGTAGTTGCGACTTACCGCGCGATCGCACTGCAATCATCAGCTTATCTTCATCCGTAGCACCCCAAGAGGTAGAACGATTGCACCTCGTACCGCGCGATTACGGCTTTACTACCAAGAACGTACCCCTTGGAACTACTGAAGAACTGGTGGCGGATATTCAAGAGGTTTTGGCAGGTAAATCAGGTGAATTGATGCAAACAGCCTTGTGGAATGGCGGATTTTATCTCTGGCGGAGTGGTATTTGTTCAGATATGGCAGAGGGTTTAGCGAAAGCAGAAGAATTATTAACCAATGGTGTAGTAGCAGCTAAACTCCAAGAACTGAGCCAGGTAGTAAATTCACTTTAAATTTAACTCTCATCAGTTTGGTTAAATTTTCGTTACACACTTATAAATTTTCCCGCCGACTTACTTATACCAATTCAATTAATGATTGCAACACATCCTTGGGTGAAGACGCGATGAATCGCGTCTCTACAAATGGTCTATTTGTCGCATTCTTTTTTTAAACTGGTATTACTTTTGATTGGAATTGCTATCCTAAACTCCGTTCCGATACCTTGCTGAGAATTCACTTCTAATGTGCCATTGTGTTTTTTTACCACAATTTCATGGGCTATTGACAAGCCAAGCCCAGTGCCTTTGCCAACGGTTTTTGTGGTAAACAAAGGCTCAAACAGCCGTCCTTTGAGTCGCTCAGGAACACCAATCCCATTGTCAGCAATCCGAATTACAACCCAATGTTTAGAATTTATTTCTGTTGCAATTTTAATTTGAGGAATTTGATTGCTGATTTTGCCTTGTGTTATGGCTTCATCAAGGGCATCAATTGCGTTTGCTAAAATGTTCATAAATACTTGATTCATATGACCTAGATAACAGTTTACTTCTGGCAATACTCCATAACTTTTAATAACTTCAATAGTGGGACGATCCCCATTACCCTTGAGGCGGTGTTGCAAAATCAACAACGTACTATCAATTCCATCGTGAATATCTACCGCCTTGTCTTCGGCTTCATTCAATCGTGAGAAATTGCGAAGCGATCGCACAATCTCAACAATGCGATCGGTTCCGAGCTTCATGGAGTCCAGTACTTTGGGTAAATCTTCTTGCATAAACTCCAAGTCGATTTCCTTCACCCTCGCTTGAATTTGAGATCCTGAGTCAGGATGGTAATTTTGGTAAAGCTGCACAAGTTCCAGCAAATTTCGGCTATTTTCTTGCACATAGTGCAAATTGCCACAAATAAAGTTGACTGGATTATTGATCTCATGAGCAACTCCGGCGACAAGTTGACCTAGACTTGACATTTTCTCAGTTTGAATGAGTTGAAGTTGGGATTGCTGAAGCTGCTTCAAAGCCAAGGAAAGCTCTTTTGTCCGATCAATAACTTTTGTTTCAGAAGAAATCACTAGTGCCAAACCTAAAACAGAAAATGTCACAGCACTAATTAGGGACGAGAGCCAAGTCGTGTTGGGTGCAGTAAACTCCTCAGAAAATGATTCAATTTGACTAAAACAAACTGCAGCCATGCCTGTATAGTGCATCATCGGTACGGCTATCCCCATTAATACTGCTGCACCAATTTTCTGCCACCAAATGACTGCTGCTTGATTATGCAAATAGTGCGTTAACCACAGAGCAACTAGTGATACCATCACTGCAATCCCAGCAGAAAGTGTTACCAATCGAAAATCGTAGTGAGTGATCGCTGGTAGTTGCATTGCAGCCATACCTGTATAGTGCATCGTAGTGATGCCCATCCCCATTCCCAGGCTTGCACCTAGCAGGCTAGGAATCTGAAGCATTTTGCGGCTAGCAATCCATAGGGCAAACCCTGACGACAAAATTGCAGGTAAGACAGAAACTAAAACAATCAAAAAGTCATAACTGATTGGTACGGTTAGATGAAACGCCAACATACCAACAAAATGCATTGACCAGATACCAATTCCAAAGGAACTTGCACCACCAATCAACCAACCAATCCAAGACCACCCTTTAGCCGTTGCGATTCGTTCTGTTAGATCCACAGCTGTATAAGCAGAGAGAATGGCGATTATAACCGAGAGGGCTACTAGATTTAGATCGTAGGAAACAGGCATAATTCATCAATCTACATTTGCTGCTGAGGTTCAGGTGATCTCTACTCTCCGTTGGTCATTGTCAAATCTTTGACTACAGGAACAGGTTTTAATCGAGACAGGCTCTTACGTATCCTTATTTTCAGAATATAAGCTTGCGAACGCGAGTGTGTCTCGTAGAGAGCATCATTACAAATTATTTCCTCAGCAACTCCTCCAAAATAGATTTTTGTTGCAACCAATCTTTACCCACTTGAATACTGATATCCGAGGCAAGGTTGCCAGTGCTTTCCACCCGCACTTCTCCAAAGCCCAAAGTGTTGCGGATTGATTCAGCACTGTCACCATCTCCTTGTTGGGCGACAATATGAGTTACATCTAAAGGTTCACCCCATGCCTTGGCAACATAGATATTGCGATATCCAGATTTTTCTAAGGCTCTAATTAACGGTTGGAGGTTAGAGCGATCGCCACCTGTACTATCTTGAATTGCTACACGCAAAGAGCGGGGGTCGGTCGCAGTCCCCAGCTGTTCCTGTTCTGACTCCAAACCAAAGTGTTGAGCCATCAGTTTGGCAATACCATCTTTGTTGGGCAACCAATAGCTAGCATCAAACTCGCCTTTTTCGCTAAACCGACCTGGCAGCATTAACATTTGCATATTAGAGCGATTTGTCCGCACCCCAAAACCCATTAGCGCCACTAACTCTTCAACTGTCAAGTTAGTATCAATGTGTTCTTTGACAACATCAAGAACTTTAGGTAATTGAGCAACAGTAGCTGGGTTGAGTGTTTGCTCCATCAAAGCGCGAATCACCATTTGCTGCCGCTGAATCCGACCAATATCACCGAGTTCGTCATGGCGAAAACGCAGCAATTGTAATGCCTGATCGCCATTGAGATGCTGCTTACCCGCCTTCAAATTGATGTACAAATGTTGAGAATCATCTTGATATTTCATATCTTTAGGGACGTAGACAGTTACGCCACCCAAAGCATCAATCAGCTTGGCAACCCCCAAAACGTTAATTCGGATATAGCGATCGATTCCCGCCCCTCCTAAGAGATTGCTGACGGTTCTGGCAGTCAAAGCTGGGCCACCTTCAACGTTGGCGGAGTTAATTTTTTTCACTCCATAACCCTCTATTTCCGTGCGGGTATCTCTGGGAATGGAGAGCATATTTATTTTTTTCGTCTCTGGATCAAATTTGACCAAGAGCATGACATCAGAAAGACCATCAAAAGAGTTTACTTGGGGCAGGTATTTGAGGTTTTTGGTATCTTCGGGAGGGTTTTGGATATCTGGCGGAAGTACGCTCATTCCCATCACCAAGAGATTCACCGGACGAGTTAATTCTGAAAATCGCAGCACACCTCCAGAAATGCGATCGCTATCAAAGGCCGCCTCATCCTTGGGAGTGAGCTGCGCTTGTTGCAAAGGCGTACTCGTCAAAGACACTGCCAAAAGCGCCCCCGCAGTTGCTGACACCATTGCAATACCACTCATTCCCACCCAAAACCACAGCCAACGTCCTGATGTCGATTTCTGGGAAATTTTTTGATTGGACTTTGAGGCTTTTCCCGACTGGTTTTCTTCCGCCGAACTTCTTTGAATCGTCACAGACTTCCTCACACTTACTCAACTAATCAAATTCAGTAATTTTGCAGACTAAAAACACCCAAACAAATCAACCCATAATAGCTAACTCTTAATTATCGGTGCTAACTTTTTTAATGTAGTGTCAACCACAACACTTATAGCAGCATTTATTCTTTTTTTGGGACAACCTAGAGATGTTTTACTGAAGTATGGCAATAATAAACTGGATTTGACTAGATATATAAATAAATAAGCTAGAAATTTTCCAAAAATCAGTAAAAACACCGACAAATTATCACCATAAAAAATTAAGATAAATACTTGCCAAGCACTCGTTCAGCTAAACTACTAAACCCTGGTAAACGACCAGATTTGCCTTGCATTAGGCGCAAAATCAACCAAACACTTACTAAAAAGTAACCTGACGTGAGAAAGCTATTGAGGATAAATAGACGTAGCGGAAAAAAATCTGAAGTTGCTGCTCCGGTAGCTAATAATAAATAACTCAACAACCAAGTAAGTGCCAAAGTAATAGACAGACGACTAATAGCAAGTTGTTCCCGACTACCCTGGCCCCGATAGAGCGTCCACAAGGATGGAAAAAAGCCGATGATCGGAACTAAATGTACAAGCAACTGTGCTTTGGCAATTGGGGATGGGGCATTATTC
>CAXUOL010000470.1:0-5723 GCA_964252435.1 uncultured Nostoc sp. | reverse complement strand
ATTTGTGGAGGAGATAAAGGAAGCAATTTTTAACTTCTTCCTCTAATTTATTGAGCTTTCTTAAGGTTAGTTTTTCCCGGAAAATCTTGAGTGTTTCTTGAACTTTAGCTGCTGAGGTAATAATATGATCTTTATTTTTACGTTCAATATTTTCTACAGTATATTCTTGTAATTCTTTTTTGGTCTTATCAAGGGTAGTTGCTAACTCAGCTAACTTCTGGCGAGTTATCTCATAATTTACTTTAGCTTCAGAAACTTGATTTTGTGCTTCTTCCACAGCTTCACGCAGCTTTTTATAGGCTTCTGGTTCTGCTGCTGTTTGCACTTGTCTTGCTAAATTGATAATTTCTTCTTCTAAATTTTTGAGAATATTTAATTTTTCTTTTGCAGTATTTAAAGCGTTTTGCAAATAATATCTGACATTATCTAGTTGACTCAAACTTTCCTCATCAGCTAATAACCAAGGTGATTCCGATTGGGAGTTGGCTGTATATAAACTATCAATATCTTTAGCTAAAAAAGAGTTAATTTTATCAACTTTTTCAGAAGCGATCGCTAATTCACTTAGCCAGTTTAGTAAACGTTTATCTCGTTCAAGTAAAACATCTCTAGCTAACTGTACCTGTTGATAACGAAATTCATTTGCTCCCTGTGCTTGTACTTGATTCAGTAAATTAGAAATTAGCTCTAAAGGTAACACATCAGCAGCTAATTCACACATTGACTGCCGAATTTTTTCTGCTGCGGCAGTTTTCTCTTTTTGTTGTTGTTCTAGTTGATTGCGTTCGGCAGCGATTTTACCCCCTTCCGAAACGAATTTATCTAAGACTTCTCGCTGTATGGTTTCTAATTCTTCAAGTTGATTTTTGAAATGGGCTAATTTTTCTTCTATAACTAAGTAATCTTCTTGCTGCTGCGTTAACCTTTTTTCAATTTCTTCTATATTAGCTAAATCTTTAGTGTCAGCCATTTCTTTACGTTTGCGGTTGACTAAAATCTCCAAATCAACTGCTAAACGGTCAGATAATTCTAGCCCTAAAAGTCCGCGAATAGCTTCAATTACAATTAGTGGTGGTGAATCCTGTTCTGCAAGGTTTCTTACTTGTTCACCATCAAAGAGAAATAAATTAGAAATTCCTAATGGCAGCAGATTTTCTATATAGTCATCCCAAGTATTCACCAAAGATTCAACAGGCCAAGTATCATCATCGCCTAAAATTCCCAAAGAATCTTTACCATCTTTAGGATTTTTTTCCCAAGTTCTGACAATCCGATATTTTGCTGGTTTATCATCTTCAATGTGTTCAAAAACTAATTCAATCCGGGTTTTTTCGGCAGGGTTAGCTTTACTATTAACACATTGGTTCAGAAAATCGTTATAACTCAAATTACCACGGGTAGAACATTGAGCGCGATGACCATAAAGAGCTAGGCGAATAGCATCCATCAGCGTAGTTTTTCCTCCGCCATTCATCCCACCTAATAAAATAATTGGGCGCAGATTTTCATCTTTTCTTGGGTCAAGATTGATTACTTGTCTTCCAGAGTAAGGGCCAAAGTTTTGTAGTACAAGTTCAAGAAATATCATTAATATTTAAGAATAAAATATATGGCCAATGGAATTCACCCAACTTTGTCCCGTTATTTTTATAGGGTGTGCATTGCCCACCCTACCATATTTTTTACTAGTCGAATTACAGTCACGTTGTCATAATGTGCCTAGTTAAAATACTCATCACTTCTCCAGGGTTGGGACTAGGTAATAAAGGACTCCATTCATTAACTTGAGCAAAACCCAGCTTGTAAAGGGTGAGAATTGTGTTGTTAACACCTGTTTTAGAACCATAAATTACTACTTTTACAAACTCTCTCCTTGGTGTTGTTTCTTGAGATTAGTTGGCAAAAACAAGCGATGAAGTCGTTGGAAAGGTATCTGCCAAAAAGCTTTTAGTCATTGAGATTTACCTGATTGTTGGTGAGATACTCTGTTACCATTAGGTAACATAACTATCTTACACTCTTAGTTACCAATAGGTAACATTTACTTGGTTATGTGCCTTTGACACAATCAAAGGCATGGGAAAAGCAGGAAAAGCGCTGAAACAGGTGTTAGAAATCTACGGTATTAGCCAAAACAAGTTAGCAGTAATGATGGGAACAGGACGGCCAAATGTTCACCGATGGGTAAACGAGATTAGAGATCCTGTTGCTGAGACAGTGCTAGAAATTCGGGATGCACTGAAAAAAATTAATCCAGCCGCAGCAGAAGAGTTTATCAGGCTGTACTTGGGAGATGTTGACAAAGATGAACAGCAAACTTAAAGCGTCGTCTCTCTATTTTTAAATTTTATATTTGCCCAAGTTTTAGCCTCATCAGCAGATTGTGTAGCATTGGTTACGTCAGCTTGTGCATTCGTGACGACAAAATCTGCTAAAGTTAGCTGCTTGACCTTTTCAATATCACCTTGTTCAACTGCTGTTTTCAAATCCCGTTTCAAATGAGCATTTTTCACCGCTTCATTTTTAGAACGCGAACTAGTAATAAAGCATTTTTCTAATGTGTCGTAGATTCCCACACGACGTGACATTTTACGAAATTGGCGTTCTGTATCTAACAATTTCGCTATCAGTTCTAAGTGCATAGCATCATCTGCACAGATTTCTTCTAACACAGCCCATTCATCACTACCTAATAAGCTAAGGTCAGCACCAGGACGGGGGTCTTGAAATTCTTCGCCAGTCACTTCTTGATAAATACGGGGTAAACTATCATCAAATTCGTGTCTTTCTTCTAGCCAAATGCGGCGAATTTCGCTCATTTCTTCTAGAGTAATTAGGGTGATGTCGCGCATATTTTCTGGCGCTGTTTGACGAATTTCTTTTTGAACTGTAAGCAGTTTTCTTAGCCAATCTTCCCGCGCTTCTTTAATAAACGGGCCAGGAATAGGTTCAATAGATGTCCCATCTTCTAAGTTACGTTCATAAAGTTGGACACCACCATTTCTACGTCGGAAATCTCTTTTATCACGGGTTTCTTCAGCATCCAATTCTTTACGGAAATCAAGTAAAGGTTGCATCCACTCTTTCTCTTCGTCATTTTGAATCATCGCCGCCAGCGATTTATCTTGACTAACCAGTGTGCAAACCCAGCAACCAAAACGAGAGCTACCACAACTAGGGGTAGATGTATCGACAACTAAAGGACATTCATTATCAGCAGAAGCACCTCGATACATGGTAAATAAATCTTTATTGCTGTACCCCCAAGGGTTTTCCCACTGCATGAGATAAATCCAGACTTCATCATTTTGCCAGTCTTCAATAGGGCTATAAACCAAAGAATTTGGCAAATTCATATTAGGACTGAGGTGATCGCGTACCCGTTGGGCTTCCAATTTTTTCATTCGGCTAGCACGTTTTGTGCTTTCAGCTTTGCGAGTCCCCAACACAACGATCGCTTCTCCACTAGCTCGGATCACATCACGAATAAAGCGGTTAGAGGGATTAATTTTGAGGCGTTCTGTACACCAACGAAATTTTCCTCGTGGTGCTGGATAACCTTTACCAATCAAACCTACCCAAAATGTTTCTTTAAAATCTGGTTGTAGCAAATGGGGTTCAAAAGGTAATCCTTGCTCTTGGGCTTGAGATTTCATCTGTTTTAGAGAATTGCGTACCCAAGCAGCAACGATTGGATTTTCTACCAGTGTGTCTGTAGTAATCACATATATTGTTTTCGTTTGCTTTTCGGGTGGTAGTGCTGCGATCGCATTCCAGACTATTTGTAGTACACATGAACTATCTTTACCCCCTGAGTAACCCACAACCCAAGGTATCTCATCTAAACAGTACAATTCTTGAATTTCAGTGGTGAGAGCTTTGATATCTTCCACTAAATCTGCTACAGTACGTGCTTGCTGAACTTTCTTTTCTGGTTGTTGTGCTGTAGTCATTTCTCGTTCTCTCTGGAAACACTGGCGTAATATTCGGGCGAATAGGGCGAATAGAATTTGCGGCTACACGAGACAAAACCCACCTCTGTAGGTTGAAAAAACAGTTTTTAAAAACTTGACTAGTAATACGCAATTTTTTGGATAATTAAACTACATAATCTTATTCTGTTTTTAAAATTTAACATGAAAGAGAGTGCATCTAACCCAACTGCTGACATCGCTAGAGAGTACCTGGAGCGAGAAAACAAGGAAAAACAGGTACTTTCTTTACTGCTGGAGAACTTTTTAGGTAGAAAAGATCAGATTCTCGTTCAAAAAACCGAGATGGGTGGTACTGAGGCTTATATTAGCTCTGTTAGCTTGGAATGGTTTGCAGGTCGGGTTCACTTCGCCTCTAACTTACCTATGTTTCAGAAAAAGTACAATCCTGAGACTGATAATGTTGAGATTGACGCAGATACTATTGATGAAATTCAGCAGCGTCCCCTTGATTGGTCACGTCAAGCGCCGCTAGTGCAGTATTTAGCAGCTCGACAAAATCACAAATTTCCGCCGGTATTGGTAGTAATTAATCAACCGTGGGTGGATAATCCCAAAGCTGCTGAGTGGGATAGTGAAGGGCGCGCCACAAAGTCTACTACTGATTTTATACCGCTAGATAAAGACAGTAAAGTAGGTCTGCTAAATATTTCTGAGGATGATGTAACTATTTATGCATTAGATGGTCAACACCGATTAATGGGGGTGCAGGGGTTGATAGAATTAATCAAAACTCGTAAACTCCAGCGTTATAAAAAAGATAAAGCTGCTGATGACAGTTTTATTACAGTCAATGATTTGATAGAAAAGTACCAAGTAGACCTTGCTTACTTGCAAAATTTACCCAAGGAAAAAATTGGTATTGAATTCATCTGTGCGGTAGCGGCTGGGGAAACTCGCACTGAGGCGAGGCGGAGAGTGAGATCGATTTTTGTTCATGTTAATCTGATGGCTGCACCGTTGACTAAAGGTCAGCTAACACAGTTGAATGAAGATAATGGTTTTGCGATCGTTGCTAGAAAAATTGCAGTTACACATCCACTATTAAAACAACGACAAGAGCGCAATCCTCGTGTTAATTGGAATAGTGCAACAGTGGCTTCCAATTCTACAGTTTTGACTACTTTGCAAGCTCTGCAAGATATGTCTGAGCGCTATTTGGGTCAAAAGTTTCCTCACTGGAAACCCTTGGAGAAAGGTTTAATTCCCATGCGTCCAGAGGATGAAGAACTTGAGCAGGGAATTGAGGAATTCAAAAAGCTATTTGATTCTTTAGCTAGTCTTCCCAGTTATAAGATTTTAGAACACGAGGATACACCAGCTTTACGGCGCTTCAGCTTTGAGAAGGATGGAGGTGAAGGAAATATGCTTTTTCGTCCAGTTGCTCAAGTTGCATTAGCGCAAGCTATCGGAATTTTGGTATTTAAAAAAGGTTTCTCTCTGTTCGATATTTTTAAGAAGCTGAGGAAGTTTGACCAGCAAGGTGGTTTTAGTGGTATGGAATATCCGCAATCTATTTGGTATGGGGTTTTGTATGACCCAAATAAAAAGCGAGTGCAGGTTGCTGGACGAGATTTGGCGGCGAAGTTACTGGTTTATATTCTGGGTGGAATTCAAGATCAGATGGAACGTGCTGAACTTCGCAAAGCTTTAGCTGATACTAGGACTATGGAAGATAAAACTATAGGTTTTGATGGCGAGTTTGTTGAACCAAAAGCTGTAGGACTTCCA
>CAXUOL010000469.1:0-5737 GCA_964252435.1 uncultured Nostoc sp. | reverse complement strand
CAACAATCGTTTAACTAGACCAAAAGCAGTTTCGATGTGCCAGCGACGACCGTAATGGCTGACATGATATAACCAACTGCATTGATAGCTATTTTAGGCAGGTAATGCCTATCATATCGGGATAGTCAATGTAATCCTGCCAGAACTCGGAGCCAAATTTCTGTATGCCTTTGGGAGAGACTATTGGATGGTGCCAGCGGATCTCTTTAAAACCAGCACTCATCAAGGCCCATTCATAAGTCGCTTGGCTAAGGTAGTAGTTATCAATACTGATAGACTCACCGTCATCAGGAATGCTCAATGTTAAGGTTATGGGAGTACCTTCTTGGAGCGACTGGGCACATCTCCTAGCAATGCCATATTTCTGATGTTTATGATAAAACTCTGGAAGCAGTTCTAAATTATTGTTTAAACTGACGAATCGACCACCAGGTTTCAGATGAATTGCTATGGCCTGACACATTTTAAGTAGTTGCTCTTTAGTTGAAGCGCAATTCAGCAAGTAGGAGACTACCACAAGATCGAAGCTGCCAATAGAACCAATTTCCATGACATCAGCGATGATATATTCAATATCAAGTGGAACAGAGGCTTCTTCAAGTCTTGCCAATTTGATCATTTCTGAGGAAATATCCACACCAACCAAACGTGCAGCACCATTCTGTTTGAGCAATCGTGTGAAAAATCCTTCTCCACAAGCTAGATCGAGGATTGATTTCCCGGCAACATCTCCGATTAAATTTAAGTATGTATATGCCTCACCATACAAGCGATAAGGCAATTTATTAAGTTTTTGAAACTGGAGAGCTATGTTATCAAACACGGCTGCCATTTTTTCACCTCACTTGCAAGTTTTTTATTAAAGGATGTCTGAAAAGTTAAATTCCACGCCTGCCACCTCAACATTAACGGAACAAGATAAGTGCGTTACGGCTTGTATGGCTAAAAAGATGCGATCGCTTCCTATAATAAGCTTTCTTGAAGTTAAAATGGGCGTAAAGTATCTCCAATTTAGCTAGTATACGGTAGAGTGCAGGAAGCTCATGACCCAGATTCCGAAAAGCGCAGCCCAGTTGTATGAAACAGACTTTGCAGCATGGACAGAAAAAACTGTACAACTCATTCGTGCTGGACAATTTGGACAAGTAGACTGGGATGCTGTGATTGAGGAGATTGAAAGCTTGGGACGGTCGGAACGACGAGAGTTGAAAAGCCGTTTGGAAGTATTATTACAGCATTTGCTCAAGTGGCAACATCAGTCTAGTTTGCGGAGTGGCTCTTGGCGAAATACTATTGATGAGCAGCGCCACAAAATTGCAGATTTACTGCAAGAGAGTCCCAGCCTCAAGTCTTATCCAGAAGAAGTTTTAGCCCAATGCTATCATCGAGGATTGAAAGCTGCTAGTAATGAAACTGAACTACCAATAAATACGTTTCCAGTGGAATGTCCTTATTCCATTGCCCAAGTTCTTGATGGTGAGTTTTTGCCGGATATTATTGATTTGTAATATTAGGTTGATGCGGTAATTAACTCGCCTCGTAGCACAGTTACCGCTTGTCCGGCGAGAAAGACGCGATCGCCCCCGTCATAATACACCTTCACCACGCCACCGCGACTGGATGCTTGATAAGCCAAAAATTCATTTTTGTGCAAGCGATCGCGCCAGAACCAAGCAAGGCAACAATGAGCCGCTCCTGTCACTGGGTCTTCATTAATACCTAATCCTGGTGCAAAGAAGCGAGAGACAAAATCGTAATCGGAATCAGGATTAGTCAAGCTGGTAACTATAACTTTACTAAGTGGTAAGGTTTTTAGTAGTTGAAAATTAGGCTGTATTTGCCGTACCAATTCTTCAGACTCTAATTCCACTAGATAACCTAGTGAATTCTGCAAGACAGATTTGTACGGTACACCCAAAGCTTGCTTAAGTTCTGGAGGGGCGACTGTTGCTTGTGAGTGATTCACAGGAAAATCTAACTCAATCCACTCACCTTGTAACTTCGCAATCAGCACTCCACTTTTGGTATAAAAACGTGCAACTTCATCAGGTGACAAATGTCCTTCTGACCAAAGTACATGGGCGCTAGCTAAAGTTGCGTGACCACAAAGCGGCACTTCTACCGTGGGCGTAAACCAACGCAGATTAAAGCCATCATCCTGTCTGACTAGAAAAGCTGTTTCAGATAAATTCATCTCCTGCGCTAAGTTTTGCATCCAGCGTTCGTCTTGGGGAGTAGGCAAAACACAGACAGCAGCAGGATTACCTGCGAAAGGTGTATTGGTAAAAGCATCAACTTGAGTAATGATTTGTCCCATTAGATAGAGTCACCTTGAAAATTAGACAGCAATATATTTATCAGGAGTGCGTTACCCGCATTTCTCACAAAACGGTAAGGGCGAGTTCACGAGATATTCGTGAATGATTGAAGCATATTTGTGAACCCGCCTCTACAGCCTCTGGACTTGGGTTTCATAAATTTGGTGAGAAATCCGGGGTTAGAGATTTATGCATCATAGTATTCTGTCAAGCTAGCTTTGAGGATTTGTAGTAAAGATTTTAGTGCTTAGAAAATAAGCACTAAAGTCCTTACTACAAACTTGTTTAATGAGAACCACTATATACAGTACCTTAGAAATTAGGAATACAATCTCCAAAAACTAGGGTCAATGTTAAAGCAAACCGAAAACGGGAGGATAAAAATCTTCAGAAGCATCTTTGCTGCTGTAAACTTAGCGCTAATTTCTGGAGGATTAGTTAGTTGTGTTGTTGAAGCCCCGCAGCCACCTGCACCAACTGAGCAAGAAAAACCAATCGTACAACCTAACCAACAGCCTCAGCAGAACGACAAAGATGACAACGATAAAGATGGCGATCGCAAGAATGATAAAAAAGATGACGATAAAGACGATAACGACTAAATAAAGGCAAAACTATCACCTTTATCCTTTTCTTTGAGTTTACATTTATGCTTATCTCACAAACTTCTACTTCCCTCAGCGATACTTTACGCCACCGACGGCAACAACTAGCCAACCTGATTGATTTTCCAGCAATTCTGTGGTCGGGTAGCAATAATCCGCGCAACTTTCCGGCAAATTCCTTTCCGTTTCGGGCTAACAGTCATTTCCTCTATTTCGCCGGACTGCCATTACCAAAGGCAGCAATTCGTTTAGAAGCGGGCAAACTAGAACTATTCATCGATGATCCTTCACCCAGCAGCGTCCTTTGGCATGGAGAAACGCCAACACGCAAGGAAATAGCCGAGAAGATTGGGGCGGATGTGGCTCGACCAATGGCAGAATTAGAGTCTTGGCTAGAAGATGCCGCTACACTTGCCGTTCAAGATGCAGCTACTTGGACGCAGCAATCGCAGCTATTAAATAGATGGGTTTTACCACAAAGTCCTCCCCAAGGAATTGACTTGGAGTTAGCTAAGGCGATCGTTTCTCTCCGCCTCACCCACGATGATGGTGCATTAACCGAGTTGCGAAAAGCTGCGGCTGTCACTGTCAAAGCTCACAAAGCAGGGATGGCAGCAACACCCCAAGCCAAACTAGAAGCTGAAGTTCGAGCAGCGATGGAGGGGGTAATTATTGCCCACAATATGACTACCTCTTACAACAGTATTGTCACTGTTCGCAGTGAAGTTTTGCATAACGAGCAGTATCACCATAGTTTGCAACCAGGTGACTTACTACTTGCCGATGTTGGCGCTGAAACCCAGACGGGTTGGGCGGGTGATGTAACTCGGACGTGGCCAGTTTCCGGCAAGTTTTCATCTACCCAAAGAGATATTTATAATGTAGTGTTGGCAGCGCATGATGCTTGCATTGCTAAAATCCAGCCTGGTGTAGAGTATGAGGATATTCATCTGCTAGCGGCTACGGCGATCGCTGAAGGTTTAATAGAGTTAGGTATTTTACAAGGAAATCCCCAAGATTTAGTAGAAATGGATGCCCACGCGCTGTTTTTTCCTCATGGCATTGGTCATCTACTGGGTTTAGATGTCCATGATATGGAAGATTTGGGCGATTTAGCAGGGTATGAAGAAGGACGCCAAAGGAGCGATCGCTTTGGCTTAAGCTATCTGCGTTTAAATCGTCCCCTGCGTCCAGGAATGTTAGTCACAATTGAGCCTGGTTTTTATCAAGTACCAGCAATTTTAAATGATGTTAATGTTCGTTCAAAATATCAGAATGTGGTGAATTGGCAGCGTTTATCTGAATTCGCCGATGTGCGGGGAATTCGCATTGAAGATGATGTTTTAGTTACTACAGAAGGCAGCGAAGTTTTAACAGCCGCATTACCGAATGATGCTGATACTGTAGAAAATCTAGTTAATGGTTGAGTTGACGCTAAATTTTACCCCACCCTAACCCTCCCCTTGGAAAGGGGAGGGAACTGGAGATCCGATTTCCCCACTTTACAAGGGGGGATTAAGGGGGGTAATTAAATTTCATCATTTCCCCAAACCCAGGTGATTTTGTAACGCTTGGCGCATCACTTCTACAGGCAAATTTTCTTGCTGTAACCAGATTTTTAATGCTGCTATCCCTTGTTGAACTAGCATTTCTAATCCATCGATCGCAATTGTGCCTTGTTTTTGTGCCTGCTTTAGAAATTGCGTTGGTTTAGGAATATATATTAAATCGTAAGCGATCGCATCCGTTGGTAAATTCGCTATTTCTTCTACACTCAAAGGCGATTCATCTACTTTGGGATACATCCCAATCGGAGTTGTATTTACCAGCAGGTTTGCTTGGGGAATGAGCTTTGGTAATTCCTCCCATTGATGAACCTGGAATTTATCTGCTAGGGGTGAATTGCTCCAACTATTGCGGAATTCTTCTAATCTCTGCATATTGCGCCCAACAACATGAATTTGGGCAAAACCTAGCTGAGTACAACCTGCTACAACTGCTCTGGCTGCACCACCATTGCCTAAAATTACCGCTACTTTTTGACTCCAATCTTGTTTATATGTTGTCTGCAAAGGGGCAATAAATCCTTCTATATCTGTATTTGTGCCTACCCATTGGTGATTTTGGCGGCTAACAGTATTCACTGCTCCAATAGTTTGAGCCAGGGGTGTAACTTCTGAGAGTAGGGGAATGATGGCTTGTTTGTGAGGTATTGTCACATTAAAGCCGATAACCCCAACAGCAGCTAAACCTGCGATCGCCACTTCTAAATTTTGTGGTTCAATCGGAAAAGGCAGATAAATGTAATCTAATCCTAATTGTGCGATCGCAGCATTATGCATCACTGGCGACAGCGAATGCTCCACCGGATGTCCAATGACTCCTAGTAGTTTAGTTTTACCTGTAATTTCTTTTGTCATTTGTCATTGGGCATTGGGCATGGGGCAAAACAGTGCTGAGTTAAGAGTTAAGAGTTAAGAGTTAGGAGTTTTGTTTATCCCCTTGTCCCCCTATCTCCCTCATCTCAGCCTCCAGCTAGCTTACAATTATTAAAAGCTCCTTAACATTTCTTTAAATCATGCAGGCAACTACAGCCTCCTCTACAACTCCAATTCCTGGCAAATATTGGCAGTGGCGCGGGCACAACGTTTACTACGTGCGTGCGGGAGAGAAACAAACGCAACGTCCGCCTTTGCTTTTGGTACATGGATTTGGTGCTTCTACAGACCACTGGCGCAAGAATATCACAGGATTGTGTCAAGATTTTGAAGTATTTGCGATCGACCTTTTGGGATTCGGGCGATCGGCAAAACC
>CAXUOL010000468.1:0-5749 GCA_964252435.1 uncultured Nostoc sp. | reverse complement strand
GCAACAAATCGCCCATAAATCACCAAAAAATGAGAGGGTGTTATTTATGGCAATGTTGAGTAAAGGAAACACCCTCAAGGTATGGGCAAAGTTGCTCGGATGCTAATGGCTACTCCATTTACAACAGTGCAAAGCTGGTGGAGAAAAACCTTTTCTGCACCAACAACAGATGAAATCACTACTCTTTACAGAGCTTGGCGTAACCGTTTTTTGTGGCAGAGATTACGTTTATGGTTATGGTTAGCGCTGATTTGTCTGTTGTCTTTTACTTTGCGAGACATTTACAGCTTGTTTTTTCCTTTTGCAGAGTTGCAGCAACTGCCAGAAGTACTGAGAACTCAGCGCCTGGTAATTAATGTTGCAATGCTTGCGAGTATAATTATTTGCTTTGCTTTACATAAAACTAAATTAGGTCGTCATCGTCCAGATTTATTATTTTTGGGGTCTTCTTGGTCAATTAGTTTAGCATCGCAGTTGTTTGCAACTCTTAGTGGTTTCGCGCTACCCGATACCATCGGCTGGTCGCTGTTGTTCTTGAGCCAAGCTGTGTTGATTCCCGTCTGCTGGATTCTTCACTTGCTGACTCAAGTAAGTGTGTTGATTTACTATTTTGGTGTGAATACAGCACTTGGGCTAAAAACACCAATTCCCGACCACCCAGGAATATATAATGTAACGTTCATTTTATACATTTTCTGGTTTTGTACTATATGTGACATCGGTGTTTATCTGTACGATCGCCTGCAACGTTCTGAATT
Organism: uncultured Nostoc sp.; assembly: GCA_964252435.1. GTDB lineage: Bacteria > Cyanobacteriota > Cyanobacteriia > Cyanobacteriales > Nostocaceae > Nostoc. Next base: position 4,991 of record CAXUOL010000468.1, on the reverse strand, counting down.
TTTCGCTCGTCAAGAACTGGAATCTGCCTACCAAAAACTCAAGGTTGCCGAAGCCAAATATCGCAGCATTTTTGAAAACGCTGTTGAAGGGATTTTTCAAAGCAGTCCTGATGGACGTTACATTACGGCAAATCCTGCTTTAGCGAGGATTTATGGCTACTCCTTAGTAGACGAGGTGACAGCAAATTTCACTGATATTGAACAATTGTACGTCGATCCGAACCGTCGGGCAGAATTTGTGCGTCTGATGGAAAAGTATGGTAGCGTTTCCGAGTTCGAGTCCCAAATTTATCGCCAAGATGGGAGTATTGTCTGGATTTCAGAAAAAGCCTACGCAGTCCGCGATGAAAAGGGAAAGTTGCTTTACTACGAAGGTTTGATTGAAGACATTACCCAGCGCAAGCAAACTGAAGAAGAACTACGAGTATTTTTCCATGCAGTTTCCCACGACTTACGCAACCCAGTACTAGGTACTTTAATGGTGTTGAAGAATTTGCTTGCCCGTTCAGAGGAAAATATTGCGATTTCCCGGTCAATTTTAGAGCGGATGATTCAAAGTAGCGATCGCCAACTGAACTTGATTAATTCATTGATGGAAACTCATATCAGCGAGGTGCAAGGTGTTGTGTTACAACGTCAAACCGTACAATTACTGACAGTAGTCGAAGCTGCGATCGCTGATTTAGAGCCATCACTAGCACAAAATCAAGCCAAGCTGACAAATTTGGTATCCGCAGATTTGCCATTAGTGAATGCTGATCCCACGCAACTATGGCGAGTTTTTTCTAACTTAATCGTCAACGCTCTCAAACATAATCCCCCGGAATTGCTTTTAACAATCAATGCTACCCGTAAGGATGAGATGATTTATTGTACTGTTAGTGATGATGGTGTAGGAATTAGTCAACAACAAAGCGATCGGCTTTTTGACCTTTACTTTCGGGGTACAAGTATCGGCAATTCTGTAAGTTTGGGATTAGGATTGTATCTGTGTAAGCAAATTATCCATGCTCACGGCGGCGAAATCGGTGTAAACAGTGAATTGAATGCAGGGGCAACATTTTGGTTTACATTGCCTATTAGCTGACTAGAAGGCATTTGTTTATCTTCTAAGTGATATTTAGCCCAGATGTAATTATACTTTTTTGAGGATGATGTGCTTGATTCATAAATAATTTACCTTGGATAAATCAAATAAAATCCACGAACAGGTAAACGACTAGGTAATGCATTCATCTATAGTTGCATGATTTTTGTATCGTGCGATCGCATGATGGTGCGTCCCATTTTGCAGAAAACTGTGTATGCGATTTTTCCAATATGTGCAATATTTATCTAACAGAATTCAGGAGTCAGGAGTCAGAATTCAGAATTGAATTCTGTGCGACACAACGACCGGCTCAGTGCATCGCTGGTGGATGAATAAATGGGTTTAATACCCCCACCTCTATAGGCGGTCTACAATTAAGCATGGTGTAAAACCATACTTAATTGATTCTGACTCCTGAATTCTGAATTCTTCTTTTTTATTTTGAACAACTTCGACTCAAGATTAATTGTCCATTGGGTAATCGATACAATCCTTGTGGTTCAATTATTGGGTCACCTTTTTTCCAAGGACGTGGTGTTGGTTCCACACTACGCACATCACCAGTTGTGTAGGCGGAAATTAATACATCCCCCGGACTATTGCGTAAAGCACCAGAACCTGTGATGGTAAAAGAGTTTTCTTGTCGCTTGCTGCCGCGTGAAATGCAGCTATTGGCAATGAGTGCGTTGGTGTCAATCGCGTTTTGTGGTAACTCGGTTAGGCTATTTTGGATAGAACTGGTATCTGGTACATTAATTTTAATTACACCGGAAACGCCTAATTCCGAACTTGCGGTAATATCACTTTTCTCAGTTAGTTTTGGACGTGATTCGATACCGAAGATACCTTGCAAGTTGATTTGGATATTTCCACCAGTTCCAGTGAAGGCGTTAGCGCTGATATCGCTATTTTCTTTGGGAAATGCAACGATAAATCTTGAGTTGATATTGATGTTACCGCCATTGCCACCTTTTTCGGCTGTGCCTGCGTTGGTGGAGATTTGGCTATTATTGCGTAGGAGTAAGTATCGGGCAAGGTTTAAGTTGATATTACCGCCATCGGTTGAAGCTGCTTGAGCCGTTATTTGACTTTTATTGAGACCTAAAGTGTCAGCTTTGATGTTAATATCACCTGCAACTCCTTCACCTAAACTACTAGAACTGATTGTTACACCATCCGTTACAAAAAAATTTTCTGTTTGAATGTTAATATCCCCACCACGTCCAATTGCACCAGCACCAAGTTTGGTATTTATAAAACTATCCCCAGATATTGTCAGTGCATCATTCGCATTAATATTTACAGTACCGCCAATACCTTTACCAAGGTTGCTGGCAATTACTCCAGCGCCATTGTTGAGAAAGAATGACCCAGCCGTAATAGTGATTTTTCCACCATTTCCCTGTCCCCTATTGCTGGTAGTTACTCCAGCACCATTGGTGAAAGAAACCAATGGCGCAGAGATTTGGATATCGCTACCATTGCCCACAGCACCTGATTCTACATCAGTGAATATTCCAGTGTTTTTACCTGCAAAAGAAATGCTTTCTTGAGCCTTTACAGACACGAGTCCTGCATTTCCCTGACCCCCAGAATAGAAACCTGCTTGCAGTTGTGCCCCATCAGTTAAGGAAACTGTTCTTGCTGAAATCTCGATATTACCAACATTGCCCAAGGCTTGCTGTCCTTGAAGACTGCCAATATTGCTGAGAATCAAACTATGATTGGCAGAGAAATTATCTTGAGCCTGTACCAGTATGTTACCTGCATTCCCCTGTCCGGTATTGCTGGTAGTTACCCCAGCGCCATTGGTGAAAGAAACCAATGGCGCAGAGATTTGGATATCGCTACCATTGCCCACAGCCCCTGATTCTACATTGGTGAATATCCCACTGTTTGTACCTGCAAAAGAAATGCTTTCTTGAGCCTTTACAGAAACGAGTCCCGCATTTCCCTGACCCCCGGAATAGAAACCTGCTTGCAGTTGCGCCCCATCGGTTAAGGAAACTGTTCTCGCTGAGAGATCAATATTACCAACATTTCCCTTGGCTTGCTGTCCTTCAGGACTGCCAATATTGCTGAGAATAAAACTGTGATTGGCAGAGATATTATCTTGAGCCTGTAGCAGTATGTTACCTGCATTCCCCTGTCCAGAATTTGAGGCTTCAAGTACAGCGCCATCAGTGAGAGATAGGGAACTACCTTATAATGTTGATACCTCCACTATTGCCTATACCTGTTGTTGCTACATTATTGAAGATGTTGCCACCCATAAGGGAAACAGCATCTTTTGCACGCACTGTCACATTCCCTACATTTCCCTGTCCAAAAGTTGAGGCAAAAAGTATAGCACCATCTCGTAATGAGAAGTCACCAGAATCGATGGTAATATTACCCCCATTGCCTTTTGCTCCCAGATGCACATTATTAACAATCCTGCTCCCAGAACCAGCAACTTTGATTTCTCCGGTAGCATTGAGGGTAACATCTCCTGCAACAGTTTCAGGTGTCCCTAAACCCGCCCTAATACCAGCAGAAAGGACACTTCCGCCTAATATCTCTAAATTTCGGGCATTGATTGCAATATTACCGCCACCAGCACCTTGTACATCCACAAATGCTTGATTAGTAAAGGATACATCCGCTCGTGTCACATTCTCAGGGAACTTCAAGTTAAGATTATTGCCATCTACACCCAGCGCTACAGTTCTGGCTTCTGCTAACCCTCCTAAGTCAATCTTCCCACCAGGAGCAAACAATACTCCACGATCTAGATTGATATTACCGCCAACCAAAGCCAAACTTCTACCAAGAGGAACTAGTAAAACACCGTTATTTTGAATTACTGCATTTTTATTAATCTGATTAAATAACAACGCCGAAGGATTCACAGTTAACAATGGCAGTATCTTTGGATTTGTAGCGCTAAAAACCCCCTGATTGCCAAACTGAATCCCGTTTGCTGTTGTCGCCACAAACGAACCCTGTACATTCAAGGTGGCATATTTACTAAAGACAATACCATTGGGATTAATTAAAAATAAATTAGGATTGGATGTGACACCAGTAGTATTTAAAATCCCAAGAGTACCCAAAATATCCGAGCGATTCTGACCTGTGACGCGAGCTAGAATATTTTGGATATCGTTGCTAGGGTTTCGGAAATAAACGCCTCGAAGTTCGCCAACATTAAACTCTTGAAAGCTATGAAATAAGTTTGCTTGGCGAATTGCTCCACCGTTAATTACATCAATTGGAAAACCAACATTATCAAAAGGTACAACAACAGAACTTTCAGCGCCAAGACTATTGTCGGGGATGACTTTACTCTCAGCAAAGACAGGTTTTTCAGAAAGTGCGATACCTACGGTAAGCTCCGCTAAGACACTTACACAGCCGCTCAATGTCACTACATTTAAGCAGCAAAGTAAGGTATCTTTCCACGATACTTGAAAGTCCTTGAATAATTTCATTTTCCAGATTCAGAGGGTATTAATACTTGTATAATCATCTGATCGTATCAGTAGAAGACTTCATACTGTACATGAGTAAAATTAAGTTTGCTTAAGAAACTGTCACTTTCAAATGTGTGGCTATAATGCATCTAAAATACAGCAAATGCTTATATTAAATGTTAGTCTAATGCAAAATAAAGTATTTTAAGTTTTATCTATTTAGCTTGCACTTCCAGTCACTAAATGCAAGACAAATTGCATAAAACTGCATACCTTCCAAAAGCTCAGTTTTCGATGCCTATTTCTGGTAAGTTAAAAATAAAAGGGACTCATGTTAAAGGGGAAAGGGGAAAGGGATGATGATTGTCGCGCCACAAGGGGCGAGGTTTTCACCTGACTCATAAAATTTGGATTATTTCGCGCCACTTGCGGGCGAAAGCGTGTAG
>CAXUOL010000467.1:0-5753 GCA_964252435.1 uncultured Nostoc sp. | reverse complement strand
TTAAAAATCGCTATTTTCAATTCTTGTGATGGTTTGGGATTAGCGCGACAGTTAATTGATTTGCAAATTAACCAAATTGTTGTCATGCGAGAAGAAATACCGGACTTTATAGCACAAGAGTTTGTGAAATATTTCTTAGGAGCTTTTTCTGAAGGTCAATCTTTCTATTTAGCAGTGCGTTATGCACGTTCAAGATTACAAGGTTTGGAAGAAGAATTTCCTGGTGCTTCTTGGCTACCTGTGATTTGTCAAAATATAGCGGAAGAGGCTCTAACTTGGCAAGAATTATCTGGTGAAACTAACATAACTGCTTTCCCGAAATTGACAGCGCGGAATCTGAAAATCACATTTTTAGCGAGTGTCTTGGTCACTGGCTTAATTACGGGAGTGCGATCGCTCGGCTTCATGCAACAATGGGAACTATCAGCTTTCGACTCAATGATGCGGATGCGACCTGACGAAGGTGCAGATAAACGTCTTTTGGTGATTACTGTCACAGAAGCAGATATTCAGGCTCAACAACAAAGACAAAAATCATCACTATCAGATAATACGCTACAAGAACTATTGCAAAAATTGTCACTTTACAAACCAAGAGCCATTGGTTTAGATATTTATCGAGATTTTCCGGTAGATTCTCGATATGCAAATTTAGCGACTCGTTTGCGAACAAACAACAACTTTATTGGTATCTGTCAAGTTAGTGGTAGCAAACAGCAAGCAGTTGGGATTTCACCACCACCGGAAATTCCACCTAGCCGTATAGGTTTTAGTGATGTTGTATTTGATAGCGATTTGGTAATCCGTCGTCATCTACTATCTATGACACCAGAACCGGAATCAAATTGCAAGTCGCGCTACTCTCTCAACTTCCAACTCGCACGACAATATTTAGCCAAACAAGGCATCCAATTCCATATTACTGACGACGGCTACTTGCAGCTTGGCAAAGTAGTTTTTAAACCCATAGATGTCCCTACAGGTGGTTATCAACAATTTAACGCCGGAGGACACCAAATACTACTCAATTATCGCTCTTCGCGGGAGGTTGCCAAACAACTCAGTGTCGCACAAGTCCTGAATAATCAATTCAACCCCGACTGGGTAAAAGATAAGATTGTTTTGATTGGCGTTGACTCACAAAGCGCTAAAGACTATTTTCTTACACCATACAGTATGGCAACTACCCCCAACCAGGAAATTCCAGGGGTACTGCTTCACGCACATATGGTAAGTCAAATTCTAAGTGCTGTTTTAGACAAGCGACCGTTGCTGTGGGTTTTACCTGCATGGGGTGAAATCTTGGGGATTTGCAGTACGTCTTTGGTAGCCGGAATATTAGCTGTATACAGTCGGTCACTATTAAAACTTGCTATTCTCATCAGTGCTGAATTACTCATCCTCTACGGTTGCTGTTTTATTCTCTTGCTACATGGAGGTTGGATGCCATTTCTTCCCTCTGCACTGGGATTAGTAATCACTGGAATCAGTGTTAAAAATGCGAAAAATTATTCATAAATAACTGTAAATAATTGAAAATTTAATCATGACTAAAACCAACTTTTTTTCACCATTAAAAGCATTAGTATTGAGTGCAACTTTTTTATTAGTTAATATTACGCAATTATCAGCACAATCTCAGCAATCAAACACTACAAAAATACATTTTGTTCAGCCAATCTTAGAGAGACAACCAGAAAATCGGGGTGCACCAAGAGACAGAAGAGGTGCAGGAACTCGCGGTGATTGCCCAGTTAGCTCAGTTACGAACAAACCTCTTACCGCCTTAGTACCTTTAGTATCAAAAACTGCAAATCAGAAGCAAGTAACAACAGGCACAGATACCACACAATATGTTTTAAGCTTAACCACAGATAAACATCCAACTTTTTGGTTTTATGTTCCCTATTTACCTAAGAATATCAACTCGGTGAAATTTGTCTTACTGGATGAAAAAAATAACTCTCTCACTAAAGAACCAATTCCGATTACTTTATCCAACACACCAGGAGTGATTAGGATTAGTGTTCCGACAACAGAGAAACCCCTGGAAATTGGACAATATTATCACTGGTACTTTTTGATTGATTGTAACCCGCAAAGCCGCTCAGAAGATATAGCAGTTGAAGGGTTAGTGCAACGCATTGTCCCAAAAGATGAATTAACGCGTCGTTTACAGACAGCAACCCCACGTCAGCAAGTAGCTCTTTATGCTCAAGCAGGTATTTGGCAAGATGCTCTAACTACTTTAGGAGAACTTCGCGCCCGCCAACGCCAAGATGCAAGCTTGGCGACTGATTGGAAAGATTTGTTGGATTCTGTGGGGTTAAAAGATATTTCTACCGAAGCGATCGCACCATGTTGTACTTTCTAACATGGGCGAATGGCATTGGATATCTGCGAAAATTTCTACTTTTTTAAAGGGATACAATTTTGAAAAAATATATAAATTTTGGGTGCTTCAAAGGGTTAGAAATTGCGATCGCAAAGCGACTCCGTTCGCGCAGCGTCCCGAAGGGAAGGAGTATCGCCTACCCGCACTGCGCTTCGCTTATCGCCCAAGTCCTAACTTGTCAGTTCGTTGGTGCAATCATATTCTCTGCTAATTGCGCGATCGCCCAAATTACACCGGATGGCACTCTGCCGAATAATTCTACTGTGAGATTAGATGGCAACACCAGAATTATTGAGGGTGGAACGACAAGAGGCGCTAATCTATTTCACAGTTTCTCTGAGTTTTCTGTTCCCAATGGAACTACTGCTTTTTTCAATAATTTACCAGATATTCAGAACATACTGACACGAGTAACAGGTAAGTCAATTTCTAATATTGATGGCTTAATTCGAGCTAATCTTAACGGGAAAGCAAACTTATTCTTACTTAATCCGAATGGAATTATATTTGGACCAAATGGCAGCTTAGATATTCGTGGTTCTTTTGTTGCGACAACAGCCAACGCTTTACAATTCGGTAGTCTAGGCAGCTTCAGTGCTACAAATCCAGAAGCACCTTCATCGTTACTGACGATTAACCCTTCAGCTTTTTTATACAACCAAATCCCTACAGGAGCAATTGAAAATAACTCAGTTGCACCTGCTGGTCCTCATTTAGCTGGTTTTGATACATATGGTTTGCGAGTACCTGATGGTAAAAGCTTATTACTAATCGGTGGTAATGTGACGATGGATCACGGACAATTAAATGCTTATGGTGGACGAATCGAATTAGCAGGATTAGCTGCTCCAGGAAGTATAAATCTTGCTATTAATGGCGACATTTTTACTACTCAAGTACCTGAATTATTCCGAAGTGATGTAGTTTTGAATAATGGTGCGATCGCAAATGTTTCTTATGAGAGTGGTGGTAGTATTGCAGTCAATGCACGCAACATAGATTTGTTAAAAGGAAGTGCACTCAATGCTGGTATCGAGGCAAATTTGGGATCGGCAACCGCAAAAGCAGGAAATATTACTCTTAACGCCACGGAAGCAACTAGGATAGAAGAGCAAAGCGAAATTAGAAATCAGGTTCGAACCAATGGCAGCGGCAATGCTGGTGATATTAATATTGCTACTGGCTTATTGACTGTAAAGGGCGGATCTGGAATTTACACTCGTTCCTTGGGCGATCATTCCTTGCTGCGTCCAGGTAATGCCGGCAATATCAATATCAATGCTCGCGGACAAGTCTTTTTTCTAGATGGAAGTTTTGGCTCGACTATTTTAGAACCTACAGAACCTACAGGTGTAGGAAAAAGTGGAGATTTGCAGATTCAAGCTGATTCCGTGTTAGTTGGTAACGGTTCTCAATTAAAGGTTAGTACTTTAGGTACGGGAGATGCTGGCAATTTAACAATTGATGCTGCTAATACTGTTGATTTTTATAATAATTCCTTTGCCTTGAGCCAAGTTGAAAAAGGAGAAGGTAATGGCGGGATTATAAAAATCAACACGGGTTCACTTACGGTGGCAGATAATTCGTTTCTTAGTGCCAGTACCATTGCCAAAGGAAATGCGGGTAGTGTGAAAATACAGGCTCGCGATACTGTATCCTTTGCAAATAATAGTAAAGCGGATACCGCAGTTCAACCAGGCAGCAAAGGAAATGGAAATGACCTTTCAATCCAAGCAAGGTTAGTTTCGGTTGCTGATGGGTCATTTTTAACAGCAGGTACTTTCGGTGAAGGCAACGCAGGTAATGTACTAATTGATGCTACCGATTCAGTTCGATTTGATGGTAGTAAAAGTTATGCTTCCAGCAGCGTAGGTTTACGAGATTATGGCGAAGGATTAGGCAACGGAGGTATAGTAAAAATCTCTACAGGTTCGCTTCAGCTTACCAACCAAGCCATATTAACAGCAGAAAGCTACAGCAAAGAAGGAAATGCAGGTAATATCATCATTGATGCCCGCGATACCGTCTCTTTATCAAATGGAAGTTCTATAAAAAGCCTGTTAGGAGAGCAAATAAAGGGTAAAGCAGGTAATATCAGCATTACCACAGGTTCACTCTCAGTTGCCAGTGGTTCCTCGTTCCAGGCTGATACTTATGGACAGGGAGACGGCGGTAATATTAATATTCAAGCACGAGATAATGTATCTTTTCTAACTGAGGGAGGAGCTTATAGTAGAGTACAATTAGGTGCAAATGGCAAGGGGGGCAATATAGATATTACAGCGGATTCTTTAACCCTGAGTGATGGTTCCTTTTTAGCAGCAAGTACTCTAGGACAAGGAAATTCTGGCAGTGTAACTATTAACGCCGCTAATGCCGTTAATTTAAGTGGAGTCAGCAAAGAAGGTTTTCCAGGAGGCATTTATAGCGAAGTTGCGACCATTCAACCAAATAGCAATGGAGGCAATGTAAATATCACTGCTAGATCGTTGCAAGTCACTGATGGTGCCCGCTTGGCTACTAGTACAAATGGTAATGGAAATGCTGGTAGTGTCAATATCAATGCGACTGATTTCGTTTTATTTGATGGTGTAAGCAGCAACAACAACAGAAGTGGTGCTTATAGTCTTGTGTTACCTTTAGGAACAGGTGCAGCAAATGATATTAACATTAATACAAACTCACTTTTTTTGCGAAATGGTGCGATCTTGAGTGCAGGCACAGAGGGAGAAGGGAATGCCGGAAAAATAAATCTTTTTGCCCAAGATATGGTATCTATTGATGGAGCAAGCGCTAATGGATTGCCAAGTACGATTGAGAGTAGGGTAGCAGAAAATGCTGTGGGCAATGGAGGTGATGTTGATGTTACAACTAGGTCGCTTTTTATTACCAATGGCGCCGAACTATCTAGCAGCAGTCAGGGAAATGGAGCAGCAGGCAATTTAACGGTAAATGCTAATTTGATTAGTCTTGACAACCAAGGCAAGATTTCAGCCGACACGATAGCAGGAAAAGGCAATATAAATCTAAATCCCAGAGATTTATTATTAATGCGTCGTAATAGTGAAATTACCACTAAAGCTTTTGGAAACAATATTACTGGTGGAAATATTACAATCGATGGCAAAAATGCCTTTGTTGTTGCGGTTGAAGATGAAAATAGTAATATTCGTGCTGATTCGGAAAACTTTCGTGGTGGAAATGTCACAATTAATGTAGCTCAAATCTTTGGTTTTCAATCTCCAACAACATCATTTCCGCTAATAAGTAGTATTACTGCAACAGGAGCAAGTCCTGACTTGGGCGGAAATATACAAATCAATACCTTTGATACAGACCCTAGTAAAGGATTAGTTTC
>CAXUOL010000466.1:0-5755 GCA_964252435.1 uncultured Nostoc sp. | reverse complement strand
CAGGGGAGCAGGGGAGCAGGGGAGCAAACAGAAAATTTTGCTTCTTTGCCGCTCTACTCTTTACTCTGGGAAAGACTTGGGGGCGTTTTACTCTTTCTGGGTTGGGTGGTATCGGTAGTAAATTATCCTTGGCAAGGAATAGCTGTCAGTGGTTTGGGTTTGTGGTTTGTGGGGAATCGCTTGCGGTGGTACAGTTTAAAGCGAGACTTTGCCGGGGTTTTCGTCATCGGCTTAGAGACGATTTTGCTAAGTTGGCGATTAGTACCTAATAACTTACAGAAATTAGCGATCGCAACTAGTACCCAACTCACCAATTCTCAAAATGAACCTTGGGCGCTACTGGGTATAGCTTTATTTCCTTATGTAATTTTGATGGTGGCGCTTACAGATAGTTTGTATCGCAGCCAAAAGCGAGAATTAGCTAAATTTGGCGAGTTGCTCACCCTGTTATTTGGAACTCTTTTAACAACGATCGCTATAGTAAATCCCGCATTGCGATCGCTAAATCTGCTATTTTCCACCGCCACTCTGGCATTTGTTACTCAACGGCGCTCCCCCTCATCCCTTGCCCTGGTATACCTAACTCACATTATGGGGGTGCTGACGTTTTGCTTTACCATTAATTGGTTATTCCCCAGCCTGACTCAACAAGCTTGGGCAAGTATTTTATTGGCTCTCATGGTTGCAGAATGGGGATTTAGCTTAGAGGAAGGACTATGGCAACGTAGTGCATGGGATATCGGTTTAGGATTAGCCGCAGCTAGTTTTTTCCTCTTGTGGATGAATGCAGAATCATCTTGGTATGGCATCGCTGATAACCGATCTGATTGGGGAGTTTTATGGCTAGTTACGCCTTTAGCTCTGACGGGTGTTGCCAATGCCACAATTATAGAGCGGCGGATTACTAGCCGTTACTTGAGTGTCTTGGCTGTGATAATTGCCCAGCTAGTGACTTTACAGCTACCAGGAATCAGATTAATTGGTTTGGCTGTAGGTGCTGGATTGATGTTTGTAAATACCCGCTATTTGCGAAACCAAGTATCTGCGGTAATTACAGAAGGATTTGTTTTAAGTTTCATTGGGGTGCTGCTGTGGACGGGTGTGCCTGGTTTACCTCGCCTAGCAGTAGCAGGTTGGTTTGTCGCCGGAGCGATCGCCACTCTCAGTCTATGGTTAGCCCGGACTATTTTGAACCGACGCGGTAACGAATTAGCAGTTATCTATGCAGCCGCCAGCGATCAATGGGCGATCGCTTTGTGTGCTTTTGAATTGTTGAGTTTGACGCTGTATTCAGTGCTGATTTACCAAGGGTTTACTACTTCAGGATTTTTGTTCTTAATTGCCACTACAATAACCCTGGCAGCCATTGTTTATCGCAGTTGGCGAGAACCGAAAAATTGGGCATTTTATGGGATTGGTTGGTGTTTGGAATTGTTGATTGCTCAGGTGCTAGGGTTGGGGGAAGGCTCAATTGTGAGAATTGCAATCGCAAACATCGCTTTGGGTTTAATTACTCAACTTGTCGGCGAGTGGTGGCGACGACGACATCAATTAGAAAGGTTTCCTAGCAGCCTGCACATTTTGCCATTAATTTATGGTGTATTCAGTATATTGCTGCGTTTGAACACCTTCACCGAATGGACAGGTTTGTATTCCTTGGGTGTAGCTTTAATTATTATTGGCGTGGGGCGACGCCATGAGAGCTTTAAACCCTTGCTTTACTTAGGAATTATTGGCGTATCAATTTCTGCTTATGAACTTTTGTTCTATCAAATGTCACAAGCTTCAGGAGGAGCATTAGGTGATGGATTAATTGCCATGTCTGCCCTTGGCGCGAGTATCATGTATGCTTACCGCATTCTGTCGCCAAGGCTAGTCAGCTACTTACGCCTAACTCCCCAAGAACTGAAAAGAGTTGCCCATATTCATTGGGTTTGGAGTAGTTGTTTATTAATGGCTGCTATTACTACACCCATTGGAGTTAACCGTTTGCTGGGGTTGGCAACTGGAGTATTTTTGATTCGCTATGCCATCTTTCAGGGACGAAATTCACGCACCTCCCCCAGTTTCTTTGGAGGAATTACAATCGCCGAGATGTGGGTTTACCTTGGCTTATTAGAGGTAGCCGGCATGAGGATTTATTGGCGGGAGACAGCAGTAGGGCGATTTTGGGCTGGGCCATTAGTTCCTTGGAATGGTGCGATCGCTTGTGTGGTAGCCTACTTTTTGTACATCCTACCTTGGGAAAGTTGGGGTTGGTCTAAAAGACCTTGGCAACAAGCTGCATACATCACACCACTGATAATTTTATGGGAAACCAGACTGCAAACTTACCCCATTACCTTAGTACTCGCAGCTGGATTCTACATCTTTTTAGCAAAAGTGGGTGAAAACATCCGTTTCACCTATATTAGTGTGGCGTTGATTGATTGGGCACTTTATCGTTGGTTTGATTCCTTACACTTGACTGATGCTTTGTGGTATGTAACACCAATTGGATTCTCACTGCTTTATATTGCTCAAGTAGATATCCAACTGAAGCTACCAGAGTACAAAATATCTCGTCATCTTCTGAGAGTGCTAGGGAGTGGTTTAATTTGTGGGTGGGCAATTTTATTTCATCAAAATACAGCCTGGATACCGGGAATTTTTAGTCTCATCGCTATTTTTGCTGGATTAGCTTTGCGAGTACGAGCTTTTCTCTACATTGGTACAGCCACTTTTTTAATTACTACAATCTATCAATCAGTAATTTTCAGCTTGCAGCACTCCTTTTTAAAATGGGTTGTTGGCTTGTTAGTTGGCATTTTACTGATTTATATCGCCGCCAACTTTGAAACCCGTCGCGCTCAAATAACTTCCTTAATTCGTAGCGCCATTGATGAATTTCAATCATGGGAATAGGTAAGCTAAGGATTGAACTAATTAGACAAGCGATCGCACTATCTGACTACTTGTATCAATTCTTTATGAAGATGCACCAAAGCATATTAGAAACGAACTGCCTTTCCTTCGGAACGCTACGCGATCGCGCACCGTCTCGTAGAGAAGTGGCTTCCCGCAGGGTAGGACACAAAGAAAGAAAATTTGGCGCTGCTTCATAAAGAAATGATATTAGGTATTAAGCCGATCGCCAATATCTCTAAGTTCTCCAACTATATTGCCAATTGCAGCTACACCGCCGCTTACAATGGCATTTGAAACAGCTTCCCCTAATCTGATTAGCGGACTTAAAATATCAAAAAAATTCTGAACACCTTGAATTTTTGCAGCCGCTTTATCAAGAGAATTAGTAGCCTCAATTATTTTTTGGGCTGGTTCATCTATATCGGTTAAAACTTTATTTAATTCTATACTATTAATCTTGGCGGCAAAGTCCAAAACTTTTTGGCAGTCATTACTAATTGATTCTAATTCACTCGGACTAATTTCTTTAGCCTTGAAAAGCTCTGTTGCTCTCTTTTCAAGAGTTTCCTTTAGTTCATTAATCTTATCTCTCAAAGACATAAATAATAACTCTCTTTTTTTTAATGAATTGGCAATAGGAAAAAATTAGATAAAATCTAGTTAAAAAGCGCGATCGACTTCTTCTACTAGAGGTTTTACTGAGATGACGTATTCATTGAGTATTCTTTGAATACGTTTCATTTTTTTCTCATCAATTTTCTTGAATGAAACTTTAGCATTAAACTGACATAGTTGATTAATATCTTTGGGTTTTAGCCCTTCTGCAAATTCTTTACTTAGTCGATTATGAGCTTTAACTGTAATAACAAGAATTTGATTATAAGCCCTGCCTGCTTGTTGTTTCTCAGACACTATTTTCATAGCTTGATTATAGTCTTCTGTTAATTTTTCACCTACTGTAATTCGCTCGACAAATTGTTGATAATTACTTGGATTGATTTTATCTTTGCCTAGCTCATTTAAAGTAAGAAAGTAGGATTTATAGTAAGTATCAATTGCGTTTGCTTCTATGCCTAAAGTTCCTTCCTTACTAAGGTAGTTGTTGTTTACAAGAAATATTAAGCCTCCTTTAGCAGGTTTATAAAGATCAACTTCATTCTCATCGGTTGCTGGAACCGAATTACCAGTAATATATTTATGAATAGGTTCATTAGTACAAACAATCGCTTTTTGGAGAGCATCCTCTCGAATTTTTTTAGTCGCTAAATCAAATAAGACTTTAAGAATTTGACTGCCTCCATCCACTGCATCTGAATCTAGTTTGTTGTTGTTAATCGATAAATCTTTGAGACTTTCACCTAAGTCATCTATTGATTTATCTAAAGATAAATTTTTTCCACTTACTATAGCACCTAGAGCATCCATATAGTCAATTAAAATACTGACCCCTGTTTTGAAATTATCAGAATCAACTCGTTCAGTTGTCTCACAACTCTCTCGCCGATCGTTGCGATAAGGGATTCCATTATCGGGAACTAATTTGATATATCTAGTACGTCGTAAACAAGATTGATAAATATCTTCAGCAAAATCATTAGAAGCTCGTTGAACTATTTCTTTGCTCTTGCTAAATTCTTCTACAGATTTAAAATTAGCTCCGCAACTTCCTAACAAAATAGTAATCGGAATAACGACACTGATTAAAGATTTTCTTTTGAACATTTTTACTTACCCTCGCACTATTGGGAAAATCGCTGTTGTTTCCTTCTTCACTCCCCAATTAGTCAATTTCGGAATTCTTCGATCGCGTTAGAGGTTTTTTTTCTAAACTTGATGCCTTTGATGAAACCAATCTCAAACACAAGAATCCTTTTACGGCCTTTTCTACCTCCCTTTCAAGAGCAGGTAAGTAGGTTTGGGAGAAATTATTGAGAAAATTTTTAATTATCGCTTGATATGGATAGACTCACAAAGCGATCGCAAGCGTGCTGTACGCCAAGGTGTTGTTTTGACTACCAGCTAAGTGCAAGACGGTTAAACAGATAAAGAGAATGAGGAAAATTAGGAAGATAGAGAATATAAAGATTTCACCCACTCCCATTCCTGCGTCAAACCCTCTTTTAGGGAGATTTGCGGCTGATATCCGAGAATTTTCTGCGCTTTAGATACATCAGCAGCCGTGTGGCGCGCGTCTCCCATCGCTTTTTCTATGTGGTTTCTTTTGATTGGCTTCCCAACAATTTCTTCAATCGCATCTAAGACTTCTGCTAAAACCACCCTGCTACCACCACCGATATTAAAGATTTCTCCCACTGCTTGGGGTGCGGTAGCGGCGGCTAAATTAGCGGCGACAATATCACTAACAAACGTAAACTCCCGCGTTTGCTGGCCATCGCCGTAAATAGGAATCGCTTCATCGTGCAAAATAGATTGAAAAAACTTATGAAATGCCATATCTGGGCGCTGTTTAGGGCCATAAACTGTGAAATAGCGCAATGTCACACAGGGCACACCAAAGTTCTTGTAATACAGTTCACACAAAAACTCTGCTGCTAGCTTGGTAATACCGTAAGGAGAAACCGGTTGAGGACAAATTCTCTCGTGGGTAGGTAATGTTTCTGCATCACCATATACACTAGATGAAGAGGCAAACACTAATCTTTTTAGCTGTTTAGCATCTTTAGCTGCTTCTAGCAAAACTTGTGTAGCGTTAACATTTCGTTCTGTATAGCCTCGAAAAGCTTTACCCCAACTTGCTCTAACCCCTGCTTGTGCCGCTTGATGGTAAACTACATCAACATCTTTTAGGAGTTTCTGCCAATCTAAAAACTGCATATCTCCTTCAATT
>CAXUOL010000465.1:2958-5763 GCA_964252435.1 uncultured Nostoc sp. | reverse complement strand
ATCATCATCCCTTTCCCCTTTCCCCTTTCCCCTTTAACATGAGTCCCTTTTATTTGCCAAACCCTTTACCGCGAGAGGTTGAAGGTAGACAAATGCACTTTTCAAGTTGACTAATTAAAGCCTCACGATCCAAATTTTGACCAATCAGCACTAGTTGGTTTTTTAATTGACCTTTCCATTCATCATCATCCAAGGTGAAGCGTTTACCACAAAGGTGGAAAATATGACGCTTCGGACTTTCCTCAAACCACATAATCCCCTTGGCTCGGAAGATATTTGAGGGTAGCTGGTTATCTAAGAAATACTGAAACTTCCTAATAGAAAAAGGCTTGTCACTTTGGAAAGATATGGAAGTAAAACCATCATTTTCTAAATGGTCAGAATGATGGTGATGATCGTGATGGTCATGACCGCATGTTGAGTGGTCATGGTCATGGTCATGATGATCGTGATGGTCGTGTTCATCCACCACTGTGTCAAAATATTTATCAGACTCAAACAGACCAACACTCAAAATTAAAGGAAGTGGCACTTGCGATCGCGTAGCGCGGATAATTCTTGCTCCTTCCTTGACTTCGTTAATTTTTCTTTCTAACTCGTTCAAAGTGGCTTCATCAACCAAATCTGCCTTGTTCAGCACAATTACATCGCCATAAGCAATCTGGCTGTATGCTGCCTCAGAGTTAAATAAATCTAGGCTGTAATTAGCCGCGTCTACCACGGTAATAATCGAATCTAAGCGGGTTAAATCCCGTAATTCTGTGCCCAGAAATGTTAAAGCTACTGGTAGCGGATCTGCTAATCCAGTTGTTTCCACGACTAGATAATCTAGATTTTCTTGGCGTTCTAAAACTTTGTAAACTGCATCTACTAAATCATTATTAATAGTGCAGCAGATACAACCATTATTTAGCTCCACCATGTTCTCACCAGTGGAAACAATTAGCTCGTTGTCGATGCCAATTTCGCCAAATTCATTTACGAGAACAGCGGTTTTTAAACCCTGTTGGTTGTTGAGGATATGATTAAGTAAAGTCGTCTTGCCACTACCGAGGAAACCCGTAATAATTGTTACTGGCATTCCTTGTTTGGGTGTATCCATTGCGGAAGATTCGGGTGTAACTGCTGATTGCATAGCGCTGTTATCAAATAGTCAAAAAATAGTAATGTAGCGCAGATAGTCCAGAAAACACTAGCGCCGCTACGCGGAATTCAAAATTCAAAATTCAAAATTCAAAAACCCTTGATTTATGAGCTTTCGAGATTTTGTCCTATAGTATGTTGATTTCCGCCATGACGTACTAGCATAGGGATGCTGGACTGTCATCCCAGCTGCTTTACCCTATTATTACGTATCTCTCTATTTCAGCATTACTCTGTTATGACCCTAACCCTTTACAATACCCTCACACGCCGTCAAGAACCGTTTAAAACAGTCGAAGCAAGCAAGGTTAAGATGTATTACTGCGGCGTGACGGTATACGACTACTGCCATTTGGGTCATGCTAGAGCTTGCATCGTTTGGGACGTAGTACGCCGATACCTTCAGTTTATCGGCTATGAAGTGCGATATATCCAAAATTTTACTGATATTGATGACAAGATTCTCAATCGAGCTTGTCTTGAACATTCATCAATGGAAGCTGTAGCCGATCGCTTTATCAAAGCATATTTTGAGGATATGGCGCGGCTGGGGATTAAAGAAGCCGATGAGTATCCCCGTGCTACTCATACCATGAATGGCATTCAACGGTTAATTCATGAGTTGGAAAATAAAGGTTTTGCCTACCCTGCTGACGGCGATGTGTATTATGCAGTGCGGCAGTTTTCTGAGTATGGCAAGCTTTCGGGACAGAAATTAGAAGATTTGCAAGCGGGGAAAAGCGATCGCGTCAACGTCGAAGATCCAGAATACCAGAAAAAGAAAGACCCCTTCGATTTTGCTTTGTGGAAAGCAGCCAGACCAGGAGAACCCTCTTGGCAATCACCTTGGGGCACAGGTCGTCCGGGGTGGCATATAGAATGCTCGGCAATGGTGCGCGATCGCTTGGGTGATACCATAGATATTCATGCTGGTGGTGTTGACTTAATTTTTCCCCACCACGAAAACGAAATTGCTCAATCCGAGGCTGTAACAGGAAAACCCCTAGCGCGTTACTGGTTACATAACGGCATGGTGACAGTAGATGGTCAAAAAATGTCCAAATCTTTGGGCAACTTTACCACTATTCGAGACTTGCTAGATCGAGGCGTTGACCCGATGGCAGTGCGGTTGTTCGTACTGACCGCTCAATATCGTACACCCATAGATTTTACCGACGAAGCGATCGCCGCCGCAACCAACGGTTGGCACACCATTAAAGAAGGGTTACTCTTCGGCTACCAGTACGGCAAAAAACTTGGATGGGGAGTTGGGAATGTCTCACTACTTCCTGAAACTGTTGAACGCTTTCAAGAAACTGTAAATAACGACTTTAATTTTCCTGGTGGGTTAACAGTGCTGTTTGAATTAGCCAAAGAACTGCGCCGTGAGGGAAATATTCTTGTGCATGAAGGGAAAACAGAAACTTCCCCTGATGAGTTACAGCGTCAATGGCAAACTCTCGTTACATTAGCTGGAGTTTTAGGTTTAGAAGCCGAGATAGAAGCCGAAACTCAAACAAGTAATGGTTTAAGCGATGCGGAAATTGAGGCGAAAATTCAGCAAAGGCAAGAAGCACGTATTGCCAAGAATTTTGCCGAAAGCGATCGCATTCGTGACGAACTCCAAGCAGAAGGTATTACGCTAATTGATAGCCGTGATGG
>CAXUOL010000465.1:0-2858 GCA_964252435.1 uncultured Nostoc sp. | reverse complement strand
GGAGCCATGCTGGAAGTTTTGGTCAATGGCTGTCTGGGTTATGCAGCTACTAACTCTCTGGAATTACCGTCTCTACAAGCTGCTGCTCAAACAGCCTACAAACAGGCACTAGCAGCCAGTGAATGGTGGATATATCCCTTCCATGAAAGTGAGCGTCCTAAAGTCGTTGGTGAATATAAATCTCCATTTCTTGAGCCATTGGATGCTCTGAGTCCAGGAGAAATCAACGATTTACTGATTCGTATTTGCCAAACGCTGAAAGTTGACGACAAAATTGTGCAAACCATAGCCAGTGCCAGCACCACTGAGAGAGAATCTTGGTTTGTCAGCAGCAATGGCTCAGAAGTCTATCAAAAAATACTATCTATAGGCACTAATTACGGAGCGACTGCCCAAGATGGAGCAATTGTACAGCAACGCAGCAACAACGGCTCGCAAGCAAACTGTTACCAAGGTGGACTCGAACTATTAAATCGAGAAAACTTATGGCATCGGGTGCGGCAAATAGGCGAACAAGCAATAGAACTCTTGACAGCAGAAGAATGCCCAACCACCCGTACCAATTTAGTTTTAGCCCCAGATCAAATGATGCTGCAAATCCATGAAAGTGTCGGGCATCCCCTAGAAATTGACCGAATTTTGGGAGATGAGCGTAACTATGCTGGGGGCAGCTTTGTTAATAAAAGTGATTTTGGCAACCTAGTATATGGTTCGCCACTGATGAATATTACCTTCGATCCCACCGTGCCTGGTGAATTTGCTAGTTATGGCTTTGATGATACGGGTGCTGTAGCAACACGGGAGTATTTGGTTAAAGAAGGTGTACTGCAACGGGGTTTAGGCAGTCTGGAGAGTCAAGCCAGAGCAGGTGTAGCAGGAGTTGCCTGTGCCCGTGCTTCCTCATGGAATCGACCAGCGATCGATCGCATGGGTAACTTGAATTTAGAGCCTTTAAACGGCACTTTTGAAGACATTATTGGCGAGATAGAACACGGCGTTTACATGGAATCTAACCGTTCTTGGTCAATTGACGATCGCCGCTACAAATTCCAATTTGGTTGTGAGTACGCTAAATTAATTGAAAACGGTAAACTTACCAAAACCCTCCGTAATCCCAACTACCGCGCCACAACACCAGAGTTTTGGCATAGTTTAATTAAAGTCGGAGATGCCACAAACTGGCAAATGTATGGTACTCCTTATTGTGGTAAAGGAGAACCAAATCAGGCCATTTGGGTAGGACACGGTTCACCTGTCTGTGTATTTGCTAATGTCGAAGTTTTTGGTGGAGGAACTTGAAAAATACAATAGTTAGGAGTTAGTAGTTAGGAGTTTTGAATTAAGTAAATAGGCATAATTAAACATCAAATAAAATCCTAGCTCGTAGTGAGCGATTCATCGCTCAAAAAAAGGGTTGTCAGGACTAAAGTCCTTACTACAAACTTTAATTTATTTACGCCAGCTACTTACAAAAATTCTTTTAACTCCTAACTCCTAACTCCTAACTCCTAACTTTCTCCTCACCCTATTCCCTATTAATATTTAATATCTATGAAAATTGAGGAATTATCTGCATTAGAAGTCAGCTTTAATCGACTGATTGAAAGTTTGCTGATTAAAAAAGCGGAAAATGAACAATTCACTGTGAGACTCAGCAGTGAAATAAGTCAATTTACTCGTTTTAATCATGCAAAAGTGCGACAAACTGGTTGTGTTGCTGATGGTTGGATAGAACTGACTTTGATGCAAGAGCAGCGCAACAGTGTTCGGCAGTTTCCCTTTACTGGAAATTGGGAGTTAGACTGGCAGTTAGCATATACTGCTTTGCAAGACCTACGTAACGAACTTATTCTACTACCCATCGATCCATATCTAGTTTTGCCATCAGGAAATAATCTCAGTAGAGAAATACATTCTGGAAATTTATTGGTGGCTGAGGCAGTAGTCCCAACTGTACTAGAACTAGTTGCTGAGTTGGATTTCACAGGGATATACGCAGGGGGAGTGGTAATTAAAGCTTATGGTGATTCTAGCGGTCAAAAACATTGGTTTGCTACTGATTCTTTTACCTTAGATTATTCTCTATTTTCCCCATCTGGACAAGCAGTTAAGGGTACGTTTGCCGGGAGTGATTGGGATGAATCTAAATATATAGCTAAAATTAGCGAAGCTAAAAAGCAATTACAATTGCTTGCTCACCCAATTAAAGAATTGCCACGGGGACAGTACAAAACTTATTTTGCACCTGCTGCTGTTGCAGATTTATTAGTAATGCTTTCTTGGGGAGCGGTAAGCGAAGCTGATATCCAACAAGGAAACAGTGCTTTAGCTGCTTTATCGCGTCAAGAAAAACAACTTTCTCCAAGATTTAGTTTAAAAGAAAATTTTCAGCGGGGATTAGTGCCGCGATTTAATGAATTGGGAGAAATGGCAGCACCGGAGTTAGCTGTAATAGAAAAGGGATATTTGGTAAATACTCTGGTGAATTCTCGAACTGCTAAGGAATATCAAAAAATTGCCAACGGCGCTAATGGTTCAGAGACTTTACGAGCGCCAGAGGTCAGTCCGGGAAATTTAGTATTTGAGCAGATTCTTCCGAGTTTAGATACAGGATTATATGTATCTAATTTGCATTACTTGAATTGGAGCGATCGCCACACTGGTAGAATCACAGGTATGACTCGTTATACTTGTTTTTGGGTAGAAAACGGAGAGATTATCGCTCCCATTGAAAACTTACGTTTTGATGAAAGTCTCTATCGCTTCTGGGGAGAAAATCTAATAGATTTGACTACTTTTCAAGAATTCATTCCCGAAGTAGGAACTTATGAAAGTCGCCAACTGGGAGGTAGTTTAGT
>CAXUOL010000464.1:0-5766 GCA_964252435.1 uncultured Nostoc sp. | reverse complement strand
AGAAGTATGGCGATTAAGCCGATCCATTGACCGAGGTTCACAGGCTAACTCCCGACGGTTGGCGAGATGCAATTTTCTTGTAATTAAGCTAGGTTAGCTGATTTTAGGAACTTGTGCGTAAATGGTTTGAGTTAATTTTGTTTTTGTGCTTGAAATCGCCACAGTAGAGCGATCGCTACGATCACAATCGGCAACAATACTATAATCAGCGCGTTGCTTGCTGTCGGCGGAATTGATAGACTTGACCCTGCATACTTAATCAATACCGATAACAAAACCGAGAGTAAAAGCAGTTTCAGAATTAATCCTAGTTGATTTTCCATAAAAGTACGGCAATACAGATTTTTGTGGTACGCACAAATTTGCACTGTACCGTCTAGTTTATAGAATAAACCCACAGATACAATCCTTGTAAGTTTCACAAAAATATAATTTTGAGTACCTGTTCAGAAGCGAAGGATATGAGGCGCGATCGCTATTACACTTTCTGAGTGCTGCCTGAACCACAGACAGCACATTATACACTATTAAAGCTATACAGAAAGTAATCAGAGCAGCCTTTGATTAATTTAAATTAAGCACAAAGAAATGCAGAGTTTTAGCAAACTTTATTTGCTCCGAACTAGCTCAATTCTATATTTACCTTTAATCAACTCAGGCAACTCTATCAAAAGTTTTTTCAATCGAACTTGAATATATTTAGAATTTTTAGGTACACGTTTAGCTATATACCTTAAGAAAGCAATCTGATAACCAAACTTATATTTAATTGCGGAAAATATATTAAACTTGACCAGATTAGCTGAACCTTTGTCTAGGTTTTTTAACTTTGATACTTCACGATGATATACGGGATGCTCTCCCCAAACGCAGGCAAAGTGTACAAGAGCAGGTGACACTACCTGATTGTATTTTTTAAAAGTAGATTGACCTTTAATCGCATCTATATTAAAAGAACCACGAAGACCGATAGGTGTTCGCATCATCTGACCATGATCTTCAAACATACTTTGATTGTGTAGCATCATAGCTAGGCCAAAAATACGTTCATCATTAGGGCCATCACCACGAAATTCACTAATGCCTAGCTTTCTCCAATCTCTTGAAAATTCTAATGCTGTTTCAAAAAATGCCTTAGCAGTATCATTTTTCTCAAAATAATAGAGACCTCCATTAAATCTAGGTAATTTTGTCAGATTAAATCGCTTGAGTGTGTCATCTATATCAATGAACTTATCTTTATCGCCTGCTTGAAGATATACATTACCTGGCACACTAAAACTTCTACCTTTAAAATCATCAAAAATAAAGTTAATATCCCTTACTGCTATGCAATCACTATCAATACAAAGTGTATATTCAAATGGAGAATAATTATAGACATGAAGCTTTTGTTTGACGTTAGAACCGTATTCTTCTCTCAGGTCTATAAGGTAATCATAAAGTTCGAGTAACTCTCGATCGTTTTGATTATCAGTAACAATAGCACGCGGAATATTTGGTGAATGAAGACGTAGAGAACGTGCTAATGACTTTGCCATTTCGAGATAATAAGATGCTCCGTAAGCATAGGTGATAATGCCACGTTCTAAAATAAACATTATTTTTATTACTTAACAGTACTTAAGCTTTAGTTGTTTAGCTGAATTCTAACTTATACGCCAAAGGGTAGATATCTAATAATATCAACTAAGCTTAAATTCTCTATAAAGTATCCGTGAAATCTAGTCTAAATTTTATTTATATTTGTTTAAACATACCTAGTTCATTGCCTTTATAAAAATGAATATATACAGCAATAAACAACACAGATATCGGATTTTATATTCATCCAACCCTAAAATTAAATGTAGAAAATAGATTGATATTACATTTATTAACTTGATATTGAAATCATTGCCAGAAACTAGCGCGATCGCTGGTAGTATACTTGCTGTTAGTCTGGCTTTGCTGGTAAACACAAAGCAATAGGGAAATAATGGTTGTTTTCAACAACTACGGTATTATGGTTAGGTTTTTCGTGGATATTTCCAGATGACCTGAAAAGTCAGAATCCAGCAACTTTACGGAACGCTTTTTTACGTCAAACTCAACCAGCCAAAAACTTGTTCAACAGTTAGTTCCAACTCGATACCCTCAAGAATGGGTAATTTATCAGCAGCTTCGTATAATTCCAATCGCTGTCCAGGAAAAATCCCTAGCACACTTTCGTCTTCTGGGTTAATTAACCAGCCTAGTTCAGTACCATTGCGTGAACAATGCAATAATTTACTCAATACTTTTTTTAATCTTTGCTCTGGGGAAAGAATTTCAATTGCTCAGTCGGGATGAATTTCAAAGCGATTAGCAATTCTATCCCAGCGAAACACAGACACATCAGGGACGATCGCAGCGCCACCAAAAGTGCAGCGTAGTTCTGGGAAAGCGTAAGCAATTTTTTGGCTTTTAGCTATGCCGTTAATTGTTTTGCAAAGAGTAGTTTGGAGTAAGCTATGTTCACCTTGAGGCATTGGTTTTTGAATGATTTCCCCGTTGATAAAGTCTGATACTGGTTCAGTTTCCGGCAGTTTGAGGAAGTCGTCCAAAGTTAGTTGGGGTTGACTGGCAATAGTCATAGTTACTGAAATAGAGGGGATGGTTTAATTATGGGCAAACTCGCAAAGCGCCTGCTGGAGGCAGAATATAGTTTAAATATTACTAATTGGCACTAAAATATAAATTCCACTTAAGATAAGCATAACCAAAGTAATAATTAAACCGGATCGTATAGACAAAGGATTTAAAATTACTAATAACCATACGAAAGCCACTTCAACTATAGTTCCTCCAAAAACATTCAAAATATGTTTAGCTAGATAAAAGAAAAAACTAGTAGGATCTGCCGTCTTCACATAGCTTATTAAATCTCCACTTGACTTAAGTAAAATCAAATTTAGTCCAAGAATTCCTATCGTTGACAGTACAGAAACAATGAGTTTAAATAATCGAATTTGAAGTCTCATATTTTTTGATAAACTCAATCAATCTTTACTTATAGTACCAAAGAGCGATCGCAGTTCTGGTTGCTATGTGAGAAACCCTATTAGCCAGTAGGGTGTATTCTCGCATCCTTCGTTTCTAACAGGTGCTAAAAATTATATTTTTGCGAAACCTACAAGGCGATGAACTTGGACAGATACATCACCAAAGGCTAGGGGGACAATAGTACCTGTAGTTAATGTCAGTTCAGTTGTGTATTGCCCATTTTTTAAGTCTCGAAATACTTGCAACTGAGAATTTTTGAGATTGACAACCCAATATTCAGCGATGCCTGCTTCTGCATAGATGTCTTTTTTATCGCCTAAGTCTTTGCTCAAGGTGGACTGAGAAAATTCGATAATCCAGAAAATATCTTCAGGGTAGGGATGGTGTTCTAGGTAAACTTCGCCTAAAGGTTTGACAATAGCCACATCGGGGACGGGTTCTGAGTCGTTGGGTAGGGTGATGGGTTTGGCATCGCGGATTTTTGCGCGTTCACCAAGCAGTGTGCGGAGATAATCAGCTGCTTCGGTATTGTAGTAGGCATCGGGTTCTCGTTCTGGGGGCATAACTATGAGGTCGCCGCGCAATAGTTCAATGGGTTGGTCATCAAAAATCCCTGCTTCTATTGCTCGGTGATAGCGTTCAATTGTCCATTTATAGGTAGTTACCGTCATAGCTTTTTCTACCTCTCAGACATTTTAGATTTTAGACTTTCCTACGGAACGCTACGCTAACGGCGTGAGCGCTTAGTTGAACGATTTTAGATTTTGAATTGTGAGATTACGTCAAACTCAACCAGCCAAAAACTTGTTCAACAGTCAGTTCCAACTCGATACCCTCAAGAATGGGTAATTTATCAGTACCTTCGTATAATTCAACTCGCTGTCCAGGAAACACTCCCACGACACTTTCATCCTCTGGGTTGATTAACCAGCCAAGTTCAGTACCATTGCGCGAACAATGCAATAATTTACTCAACACTTTTTTTAATCTTTGATCTGGGGAAAGAATCTCAATTGCCCAGTCAGGATGAATATCAAAGCGTTTAGCGAGTCTGCCAGATGAAGTTTTAAGAATTCTATCCCAGCGAAACACCGCCAAATCAGGAACGATAGAGGCACCACCAAAGGTACAACGCAACTCTGAGAAAGCGTAAGCAATTTTTTGGCTTTCAGTTACGTTATTAATGACGTTACCAAGTTTCATCTGTAGTCGGCTATGTTCAGGTTGAGGCATAGGTTTTTGAATGATTTCTCCATTGATAAAGTCTGATGCTGGTTCAGTTTCCGGCAGTTTGAGGAACTCGTCTAAAGTTAGTTGGGGTTGAGCTGCGATCGCCATAAGTAAATACCATAGAGGGGAATATCTTCAATTATGTGCATTAGCGATAATCAGAAGATATCTTCATGTCAAACTCAGCCAACCAAAAATTTGTTCCACGGTAATTTCTAATTCGATACCCTCAAGAATGGGTAAATTATCAGTACCTTCGTATAATTCCACTCGCTGTCCACTAAACACTGCCAGCACGCTTTCATCTTCAGGGTTGATTAACCAGCCGAGTTCAGTACCATTGCGCGAACAATGCAATAACTTACTCAACACTTTTTTTAATCTTTGGTCTGGGGAAACAATCTCAATTGCCCAGTCGGGATTAATTTCAAAGCGATTAACAATTCTGCCAGATGGAGTTTTAGGAATTCTATCCCAGCGAAACACAGACACATCAGGGACGATAGATGCACCGCCAAAGGTGCAGCGCAGTTCTGGAATAGCTATAGCAGTTTTCTGATTTCTCACTAAGCCGTTAATAACTTCACAAAAAGTTGTCTGAATCAGACCATGTTCGCCTTGAGGCATGGGTTTTTGAATGATTTCTCCGTTAATAAAATCTGATGCTGGTTCGGTTTCCGGCAGTTTGAGAAACTCGTCTAAAGTTAGTTGGGGTTGACTGGCAATAGTCATAAGTAAATAGCATAGAGGGCAATATTTTAATTATGTGCGTTAGCGATCGCCTACAAGGTCAGCCCAATTGCGCCAGATGTTGAGGCGCTGAACTTGAACGGATACATCAATCCTCAACCTGCCGCAGTTCCTCCAATTCCTCTGGCGTGAGGGGATTATTTCCTGACTTCAGTGCTTTTATCCAGCGTAGCCGTCGCTGCTTCACATCATTTGAGTAATCAAGTGCGCCACTGTCTACAGCAGCTTGAAAGTCTTCTAATGCCCCTACCAAGTCGCCAGTCAAAACTCTAGCCAGTCCTCGACTGTCTTGATAGATTTTCTTATCCGGTTCTAAGGTAACGGCTTTTTCACAGATTTTGAAAACACCTTGAGCATAACCGTGTAAACAGCCAACCCAGCAAATGCTATTTTGAAATTCAGCAGACTTTCTCAAACTAGGGTCAAATATTTGGGCTTGCTTGAAAGCTTCTTGTGCTTCTTTAATTTTGCCTTCTCTCACCCAACTGATGCCCTGACTCAAGGCAACCACAGCCGCAAAAGCTTTGTCTTGGGCTAACTCTGGAGATAGGTTTACTGCTTCACGCAGCCCTTTTGCATTGAGCCATTTTGTGTCACTGTTCCATACAACTTTTTGGAGGCTGGCACCTCTGAGGTCGGCATTGCTGAGGTTGGCACTGCTGAGGTGGGCACCGCTGAGGTTGGCACCTCTGAGGTTGGCACCGCTGAGGTCGGCATCGCTGAGGCTGGCACCTCTGAGGTCGGCACTGCTGAGGTTGGCAC
>CAXUOL010000463.1:0-5767 GCA_964252435.1 uncultured Nostoc sp. | reverse complement strand
AGAAAGATAATGTGGTAGCGAGTCATGAATAAACAGGACTCATCCAGGGGAGACCTGAGCCAGACATCTCAACGATTAGAGTGGGAAAAGAGCCAAATGCCTTATACAATTCCTAACAACAGTTGCGTTGGATGTGACAACTGCCGCCCCCAATGTCCTACGGGTGCAATCAGAATAGAGAACAATGAATACTGGGTTGATCCTGGTCTTTGTAATAATTGTGAGGGCTATTATTCAGAACCGCAATGTGTAATAGCTTGTCCAACTAATTCTCCGATTCCTTGGCAGGCGAAAAAGGGAAGATGCAAAGTTGAACCAAGAGATGCTAGCAGCTTAGACTTGTTTTCTAATGGCAAGAATAATCCATTTGCTTCAGCGATCGCAATTTGGGAAGCTTGTAATGTATTAGCGCAGCGCACATCCCTACACTGGGAAACCGATGAAGAAGGCTACATTAGTTACAGCCGACAAGTCAATCAAGGCCGAGGTGCGATCGCTTTTCATATCCAAGATCCCTTGAAAGTGAACGACAAGGCTACAGATATAGCAGCAATTGAGGGGCTTGACATCAGAGCCGCTTGCATACATCTAATTTTTGCAGCTTATGCTACAGCTTTAGAGCAACCTTGGGAGCAAGAATTTGCGATCGATGAGCGACAAATTGAGAAATATTTGGGGATGGAGAAACGCAAAGACTTGAGCAAAGCTGCCAAGCTAGCTTTAATGAAAAATATCGTTCAGCAAGCTTGCTCCCTGATTATCTCCATTGACTGGCCCCAACAAGGTCGAATTAACGGATTCTCTCTTGTCGGCAGCCGCTTATGGCACTTAGTAGATATTCAGCACCACTTCCAAGAAGACAATCTCGGATGTAAATATCTGATTGGGCTAACTTTTAAAGTCAAAGCAGGCTTATGGGCACAATATTTCTTAAACAAACAAGCATGTAAAGAGCGAACCGCATTCTATCAATACGGCAGTCTTCCCAAAACACTGCTAACCACAGTCATGAGTATTTGGCAGCAACATGAAGGTGCAGTTCGACTAATGCTGTGGTTGCTGTTTAAAACCAAAATGGGTAAAGAACAACGCATTACGATTCCTACCTTGCTGCGTATTGCTTACGGTGAAGAAAAAGTCGCCCTTGCATCCAGACAACGAGAAGAACGCAAACGTCTGCTGCGAACCTTTGAAAGCGATTTAGAAATTCTCAATCACTATGGAATGAAACCGCTTTTCGATCCAGTTACTTACCCACCAGAAATTCAACCTTTGTGGGCGAAATTAATCGATCTTCCCGAAGATCCAGATGAAGCATTAGAATTTTGGACTAATGACGGTGGTGCTGAAACTCGCCTCACAGACACAGGCCCCCGCGGTAAATGGAATCTGCTAATGAATGCGCGGATTTTGGCTTTTGAACTCCCCCCAGAATGGGAACAGCAAATCTCAGAATCGGAAAAAAAGAAAACAAGAACTGCTAAAGCCAAAAAGAAGCCCAAAGCTACAAACGATTTGCTAGGCGAACAGATTTTGCAAGCGCGAAAAAATTTGAATCTTTCCCAAAGAGAATTGGCAAAACTCACAGGTAAAAGCCAAAGCTGGATTCGAGATATCGAAAATGGTCGTTTAAAAGCCAAATTAGAAGACCAAATACTGTTACGAAAAATCTTAAATATGCCTTCATCTTGATTTGGAATTTAAAAGCAGCGGAACGCAAAGATTTTATTACGAATTTGTGTAGCGTTATATTAAATACAATATTTAACTAATTCGTAGCAAACTAAATTTAATAATACTCTGCGTTCCTCTGCGCTTCCCTTTGCGTGACGGCAGTCGCTACAACGGGGGGAACCCCCGCAACGCGCTGCCTCCCCTCTGCGTTTAAAAACTCTCCACTTCTATGTAGAATAACTCATTACCTTACTAGAGGTAATCCAAAAACTACCGACAGCATATTTAGTAACTACTAACTCTCGTGTAGCATTGCATGAACTCTTGAGTTGTTGAGTCTTGGTTTCATCTTTCACAAGTTTAGCTTGGTAAGTGTAGAGAGAACCACAAGGTTGTTCAAAACTAAGTTCAGCTAAGATAGTATTATTGTCTAAACTTTGCTCTAAAATTTTGCCCGCAACTTTGTAATTAAACCAATCCCATCCCTTACAGAGGATTAACTCTCTTTCCAAAACCTGAAGTGCAGCAGGCAGAATTCCCCAGCCTCGATAGACTTGATGTAAGCATTGAATATCGCCAGTACGAGTTAAAATCGATCTAAATGAATCTTGATCGAGACGACCGTAGTATCTTCCTTCTGGCAAGTCTATAACTGTTGGTGCAAACCGATGTCCACCAAAGTGCGATGATTTCCAAATTCGCACATTATCTAAGCACAAATCAGCATTACTCGCTGTCACATGGAAGTAAAAAGGAGCGCCATATCTCGCACAACACTTATCATGGCTACCGTGGGTACAAACTAAAATATCTCTAGTTGTAGTAGTTTCTACTTCAAAATTAGAACCGATACCCCATATCAATTTTTGGACAACTCCTGCTACTTGCTCAATATTTGCTAGCTTAAACTCTTGCTTATGGTATCCATTACTTAGCCCCTCTTCTTTTTGATAAATCAAAAGCGTAGTGTGATTTACCTTGTGTGATACATCATTAGCAATTAAGAGAAATCTAATCGGCAGTTTAGCACGCTTCACTTCTTCTACCAAAATCCTCAAATTCTCAGGTACCCATTTGGAGTTAAAGGCTTCTGATGTCCAAGGTAAAGGACACTCAACTAAAATATAAGTTTGATAATTGGTGGCACTACCAATAACATCTTCTCCTACTTGCCGTGAATCATCAGAACAAAAAAAAGTATTCATCTCGCTGTACTCATTAGCATATTTTCTGGACAAAAGATATTCCCAAATACAATTGTGTTCTTAGCTACAATATCCTTGGCTCAAGGAGATAAAAAAGAACAATATTCATTTCCCAGTTAAAACTAGGTAGCCACTTTATAACATCATTATTGATTGAGGTCTTTCCGGTTAATAAATTCTCCACAATAAAGATAAACAGTGTCAAGAGATATTTTTCCGTATGAGTGGCGTTAATTTTGTATCTAGTTTTATTGTTATTTGGTATTTAATAAATTTTAATTTGCGGAAATTTAGTTTTTCTAAACTTGATTTCTTTAGCAAAATCAAATATATTAAACCTGTTATATAGACGCAGAGCGACTTGGAGAGTTACCGACGATTAACTTGCTTACAATATCAATGTAGCTGATACTACAATCAAAAATATTCCTAGCAGCAACCTAGTTGTTTAAAGTTTTGCTGAAATTATCTACATAGCTAGTTACAGATCCTGTTTTTACATATAAAGATATAATTTTGTGCTGCTATTCTAAAAAACATATTCCTAAAGGTAGATGCGAAAAAATTTAATAAACAGCAATCGCTTTGGTAAGCCAATACTGTTTTAAGACTTCTTCCACGCTATCTACTTTCAATTTATCTATCGAACTATCCATATTGCAAATAATTCTCAATAACTTGAGAAAATAAAAAAAGTCAAATTAGGGGTAAATGCTTTACTTCCCCATACTCAATCTGCAATAAGTTAATAATTAAAAGTAGTGACTAATTATTAGGAGTGTCACTGACATTAACATTAACAAATTTGGTATTTAGCGTTTTACCTAATCTAACTTCCCGAAGATAGTGTCAGGGTTTGATGATAGGCATCTGCTTTGACTGTAACTGAAGTCAATAAGAAATGCAAGTATTTAACAATCTTTATGACTTCTTTACAGTTTGTTGCTTCTAGGATATTGCTTAAATCAAGGTGAACAGGCATTTTACCGTAGAGATATCTTACTATAACAAGCATTGATAGCTTCAATTTAATAGATAAAGTTTTGCAATTGTGACGAATTGTTACTAGTAAAGGCGCACTTACTAATTCAAATATCTGTAGCTATGGCGATCGCATATTTCTACTTTCATGCAGAATTGAATCATTTTTTACCACGACATCATAAGCAGGTGAGAATCTCTCATGTTTTTGAGGAAAAAGCCTCAATTAAGGACATGATTGAATCGTTGGGTGTCCCTCATCCAGAGGTGGATTTTATAAATGTTAATGGTGAATATGTAAATTTTTCTTACATAGTTTCTGATGGAGACACTATCAATGTTTATCCAATTTCAGCTAGGAGTTTTATTATACCAACGGTTTCTGTTTTGCCAAAACCGCTTAGTATTATCCGCTTTGTTTTAGATATTCATTTGGGGAAGCTTGCGACATCTTTACGACTTTTAGGTTTTGATACTTTATACCGCAATGACTACGAGGACGAGAAATTAGCCGAAATATCTTATACTCAAGCGCGGATTCTCTTGACTCGTGATAAAGGTCTATTGATGCGTAGTTTGGTAACGTATGGGTATTATGTTAGAAATACTAACCCTGAACAACAAATCCTAGAAGTACTGCAACATTTCGACTTGTTGAAATTAATCTCACCATTTAAACGGTGTTTGCGTTGCAATGGATTATTAGAAGCTGTAGATAAGCAATCCATTATTGAACAAGTGCCAGAAAAGGTGCGATCGCAGATTGATCAATTCCAGCGTTGTCAAGACTGCGATCGCATTTATTGGAAAGGTTCACATTATGAACGATTACAACAGTTTATTGATGGCGTAATTAACTCACAAAGAGATGAGTAACTATTTACCCAGCTGAAATATTCCCACTGATTATTTGACTACCCCCGATTCTTGGATCTTCATCTTGGCGATTCAAATCATCAGGAGTGGGATTTTGCTTATTTGTCCACTAACTTCTTCTGGTTCAATCGGATCTGCCTCTTGAGCTTTATCCATATCAAGAGAAATAGGAGGTTCTTTGGCCTGAGAAAAATCAATGAGTGGATTGGGTTGATCGGGAGTCATAATTTACTAAATTAGTATGCATTTTCTTTAGTGTTGAATTTATTTTGCTTGCAAACATCTTTCTTGAGAAAGAAACCACGTATTGTAATAATTCAAAAGAGGTATAAAAACTATGACATTAATTTTAGCTCTCGATTTTGGCGGAACTAAACTGGCAGCAGCAACAGTAAATATCGGTTCTAGAAAGTGGTTGCGTTACGAACGTCGTCTCTCGCCAGTAGGTGCAGATGCTAATACTGACTTGGAAATTATGCGATCGCTAATATACTCTCTGTTAGAAGACACAAAACCTGCTGCGATCGGTGTCAGCTTTGGCGGTCCTGTAGATGCTTCTACGGGGACGGTGCGACTATCTCATCATGTCGCTGGATGGGAGAATATTCCTCTCAAAGGTTTGTTGGAGGACGAGTTTGGCATTCCTGTTGGTGTAGATAATGACGCCAATGTTGCTGCTTTGGGCGAACACCGTTTTGGTGCGGGACAGGGATACGATAGCCTGTTTTACATTACTGTCAGCACTGGCGTGGGTGGTGGTTGGATACTCAACGGTAAGCCTTGGCGGGGTGCTGGTGGGATGGCTGGCGAAATTGGACATATCGTTGTCGATCCTGCTGGGCCAGTTTGTTTGTGTGGGAAGCGGGGATGTGTGGAACGTTTGGCTTCGGGGCCTTATATGGCGCAAAATGTTAGGGAAATTTTGGAGAAGGAACCGCAGAGGCGCGGAGGACTCAGAGATGGAGAGGTGTTGAGGGGTTTGGTGGGGGATAATTTAACGTTGCTGACGGGACAGTTGGTAAGTAAGGCGG
>CAXUOL010000462.1:0-5778 GCA_964252435.1 uncultured Nostoc sp. | reverse complement strand
AAATCATTTGGAGTCTCAATCGCTCTAGCAATATGGTGAGAAAATAAATCAAACCGTCTCTGAAATGGAAAGTTTAGGTGGGCGCTGGGCACTCTTTTGCCTTGAGGAGGAAATGTAGATAGTAGAATTCCTTCACTCTTAACTACTTCTGGGTTATTACTGTTAAATACTGGTACTTCGTCAAGATGTCCTGTTAAAGGTCTTGTTTGTTGGGGAACGAAGATTTCCTGTAGTGTAGGTGCAGGAGAAGGTGATGCTTGAGCTAAAAACAAATAGGAAATAAGATTAAGCATTTATTCAAAAAGCAAATTTATCGCTGAAGTTAAGAATACAGCATACCTAAATTGTCCTGACAGCAATCGCCAGACCTGTTGCTCACCCGACTTTAACAGCCGGGAGCGATCGCTTTATTATGCTTACTCCTTCGTCGAGGTAAATGAGTATTCGTGCCAATCGCTTAGGGGGCGATACCCAATCGCTTGATAAATATGATTGGCTGTGGGATTGGCTAAATCTGCTATGAGGAAACAATGGCGGCATCCCTAGTCTAGCAGTTTTTGGCTTAACGCTGTAACACAGGCAGTGGCATATCCTTTGCGACGATACTCTGGTGGTGTATAAGCTAAATTGATCCGACCAATTGTAGGTAACACTTGTTTACTACTATCAAATAGATAAAAATATATATTGTGGGGTAGGCATCTTGCCCGCTCTGATTCATGAGCGTGCAGGATGTCCACCCCACAAAATTGAGTAATGTATTTGTTGTAATTCCCAGTCCTTTGCACGCAATTAAGGTGCAAGGGCATTACCCCGAATTAGACTACCAATTGTTTTGGCAGTAATTTTCAGTTGGGTGATGGGATTAGCAGGGACAACCGTCTTATATAGATAGCTATCGAATGTTAACCGTTGTACATCGAGGTCATCACACATTTCCACAAACGCTTCGCGGGTGGCGTCAGAACGATAGAACACGGTTTGCAGAATGTCCAACACCTTGTAAGTGAGTCCGTATCTTTTATCCCAACGCTTCAGGTAAACCTTCAGGTCGCCTTCTGTAGGAATACGGCTACCACTATTAGATGCTTCCACAATGGTTTCAGCACACATCCGCCCAGATTTAGCCGCAAAATAAATACCTTCACCAGAGGATTTGGTAACGTAACCAGCAGCATCTCCCACTAAAGCGATGCGACCGACAACACGACGGGGACGGGGATGTTCGGGAATGGGGTGGGCTTCTACTTTGATGATTTTACCGCCTGCCAACTTTTCGGAAGCACGAGCGCGGATACCAGCTTGTAACTGTTTGATGCTGGCTTTATTGATTTGCATTGTACCAGTACCGACAGCTACGTGGTCATATTTGGGGAAAACCCAAGCGTAGAAATCGGTAGAAACGTCATCACCGACATACATTTCGGCGAGGTCGTTATAGTAGGCCATTTTGTCTTCGGGTAAGCGAATTCGCTCTTGGAAAGCGATCGCATAATTGTAATCCCCAGCGTCCATTTCTTTGGCAACGCGAGAATTAGCCCCATCTGCCCCAATAATTAAATCCACTTTCAGAGTTTTGGCAATACCTTGAGATATCCCATCTGTGTGGTCAATGTAATGAATGGTATAGGGATCGGTATTGTTTCCTGGTATATCGAGTTTATGAACAGTGGCATTAATTAAATTTGCGCCGACTTTTGCCGCGCGATCGCGCAAAAAGCCATCTAGCACTTCCCGACGGCACATTCCTATATATTCTTCTTCATTTACCAGATTAATATCAACCTCACGATTGGAAGGCGAAATCATTTTCATCTTCCGTACCCGGCGATCGATAATCTCTGGTGGTAAGTCAAATTCACTCACCATACATAGGGGAATTGCACCCCCACAAGGCTTTGCATTGTCTAGCTTCCGCTCAAACAGGTAGGTTTCAATCCCAGAGGCTGCCAGTGTTTCTGCGGCAGATGAACCAGCAGGGCCTGACCCAATAACAGCAACCCGTAGTGTCAAAGGTCTTTCTCCCAATCTTCACATTTACCGAGAGCATACTACCACGGTCTTTTGGGTGATTTGGCGCTTTACCTTCAGGTTTCTGCACAAATGCAATATTCCTTAATGTTTCGATACGAAAAGCTGGGGGATAGTTCTTGACCGTGCAACCCTTACCCCCTTACACTTTTACACCCCAAAAGCTAGCTAGATTAGGGGTTTGTGCTTAACAAGCGTGCCATTCGGCATTGGGCATGGAGAAGAGGCAGAGGGGCGGGGTGCTGCTCTTGCTGGGGGAAAACTCTTCTCTCTAGCTCCCTGCTCCCTTGCTTTTTCATCCCCCTCATCTCCCCCAGTCCCAAGTTTCCAGTCCTCAGTACCTAGCTTCCTCGATTGCGGCAGTTGCGTTAGCTAAATCTTGTTCATCCATAAATAACGATATATGGTATATGTAAGACACAGTAATCCTACCAAGGATCTGTAGATTTAGTTGCAGAGGTATAGCAGCAGTGGGCATAGTAGTTGAGAACGTCTCCAAACAATTCGGGAGTTTCAAGGCAGTTGATCAGGTCAGCCTGGAAATTAAGAGTGGTTCATTAGTTGCATTGCTAGGTCCATCGGGATCGGGTAAATCTACGCTATTACGGTTAATTTCAGGTTTAGAAATGCCAGATAGCGGTAAAATCCTGCTGACCGGTAAAGACGCTACATACCAAAGTGTGCAACAACGAAATATTGGCTTTGTGTTTCAGCACTATGCCTTATTCAAGCATTTGACTGTTAAGCAAAATATTGCTTTTGGCTTAGAAATTCGTAAGGCACAGCCAAAGAGAATTAAGGGGCGGGTAGAACAGTTACTCGAATTGGTGCAATTGAGTGGACTAGGCGATCGCTATCCATCACAACTTTCTGGTGGTCAAAGACAACGGGTAGCTTTAGCCAGGGCATTAGCAGTAGAACCGGAAGTTTTATTGCTAGATGAACCCTTTGGCGCACTCGATGCTAAAGTCCGCAAAGATTTACGGGCATGGTTACGCCGCCTCCATGATGAGGTTCATGTTACCACAGTTTTCGTCACTCACGACCAAGAAGAAGCAATGGAAGTCTCCGATAAGGTTGTGGTGATGAATAAAGGACGTGTGGAACAGGTGGGGACACCAGCCGAAATTTATGATAATCCGTCCACGGCATTTGTAATGAGCTTCATCGGCCCAGTGAATGTGTTACCCAGCACCTCGAAGATTTTTCAAAGTAGCGGGTTTGATGCACCATACCCACAAGTCTTTTTGCGTCCGCAAGATGTGATTTTGGAAAAGGTTGCCAACGGTGCTACTACTGCTGCCACAGTGAGCCGGTTGATACATTTGGGTTGGGAAATTCAGGTAGAATTAACTTTCGATGATGGGCAAGTAGTGATGGCGCATTTAACACGCGATCGCTTTAATGATTTAGAGTTAGAACCAAAACAGCGAGTGTATGTGAAGCCAAAGGATGCAAAGTCCTTTCCAGTGTCTTATTCAATTTGAAAAGGGCAGGAGGCAGGAGGCAGGGGGCAGGAGGTGATAAGCTATCGCGCCTACAAGTTGCCTCATAATCTTTTAGGTAAAACCTGCAAACCCTCTCCTCTGCTCCTCTGCCGTCTCAAGGTGCAAATTAAAAACATAACAGTTATTAGCCATCCTAAATATTCTGTGAACAATGAAATCCCCGACTTCTTAAAGGATACTGCTACGCTAACAAAATAGGGATTTTCAACCAAGTCTCTTCTTGTGTAGTGCGATCGCGATCGCGCTAAATTACAGCAGTTTGCAAGTATCGCAATTACCTAGCTTGTGAAATCAAGTCCAATTAATCACTTACGATCGCCGCATCTGTGCAAAAATCCCAAAAGCCTCTTTCCCCCTGCCTTCTGACTTGAAAGTGGGTTTAGGGGTTTAAGGGTGTGGGGTGTAGGGAAAAGCCAGATTTTCATGCAAGGCTTTTGAAATTTTTTCATCGGGACTGCCTCCTGCCTCCTGCAGTTAGGTCTTGAGCAGGACACGATATGAATTCTATCGGGTATCATCCCTGAAGTTACAAAGGTGATCCAGAAGGCTGTTGCACCCTATTGTTAACAGTTTTTATTTCTACAAAACCTTCTCGACCTGTAATCAATCTAGAGCGACGATTACGAGTGATATAATTCCATCCCCACTGAATTGCTACTACTATTTTAGTGTCAAACTCGATTAAGAAGTAGATGTGAATTATTAGCCAAAAGAGCCAAGCAATGAAACCTTTGAGTTTGATTAAGCCTAAATCTACAACAGCTAAATTTTGCCCAATCATCGCCAAAGTACCCACGTCATTGTAACGGAATTGTGGCAAAGTCTCACCTTGAAGCCTGCGTTTAATGAGTTTAGCTACATACTCTCCTTGTTGTTTGGCTACGGGTGCAACACCAGGTAAGGGTTTACCATTTTGATGGGAAAAGTTGCCTAAATCTCCCACTACAAAAATGTTGTTATAACCCTTGATAGACAAGTCTGGTTCTACAATCACACGTCCAGAGCGATCGCACTCTACACCTGTACTTTTTGCTAGGGCTTTCCCCATAGGTGAACCTTGAACACCTGCTGCCCACAAGATAGTTTTTGAGGTAATTTCTATCAATTCATCGCCTTGCTTGAAAGTAACGATGTTATCTTCAATATTTGTTACTCTGGTGTTAGTGTAGACAGCCACACCCAACTTTTGCAAAGATTCTGCTGCTACTTTCGATAATTCTGGCGCAATGTGTGGGAGGATGCGATCGCCCCCTTGCAATAGTAAAATTCTCGCTTCTGAGGTGTTGATGCTGCGGAAATCTTCTGTGAGAGTTTGGTATGCCAATTCCGCGATCGCTCCCGATAACTCTACACCGGTGGGTCCCCCCCCCACAATCACAAAAGTCAACAAAGCACGGCGTTTTTCAGGATCGGTTTCTTTTTCTGCCGCTTCAAATGCCGAAAATATCTGGCGACGCATTTCTATCGCATCTTCAACAGTTTTCAAGCCAGGAGCAAATTCTTTCCAGTTATCCTTACCAAAATAGGAATGGTTAGCACCTGTGGCAACAATTAATGTGTCATAAGGTACTACTTCATCACCCAAAATAACTTGTTGCGCTTTTGGATCGATATCATTTACTTCTCCCAACAGCACTTTTGTATTCTTGCTTTTGCTGAATACAGATCGCAATGGTGCAGAAATATCAGCAGGTGATAGCGTACCTGTGGCAACTTGATATAAAAGCGGCTGAAATAGGTGAAAGTTACGTTTATCAATGAGAGTAACATTTACATTTGCTGTCTTCAAAGCTTTTGCTGTATACAGTCCACCAAAGCCGCCACCAACAACAACAACCCGATGTGGTGCATTCTTTTCAAGTGAGACTACCATAAGAAATATTTCCTTGTGTTAAGAGCTTGTAACTATTCTTAACAAAGATGTAACAGCATTATGATACTGGTTGCTGTCTATTTAGAACAATTGAAAAAATGATGAAAGTAATCAAAGTTAGTCTTTATCCAATTACGTTCTCGTCAGGTTGCTGGGTGTACAAAAGTATGTGAATCCCTGCACCGCCAACTTTTGCAAGCAACTTCATCAGCGCAGTCTCAATGCGATCGCAATTCTCTCACGCCCTCATCCCCTAACCCCTTCTCCAAAGGCAGAAGAGGAATTGAATGTCTAGCTCCCCTCTCTCTTGGGCTACTGTGTATACACAAGTTGAACTACCCCCCTTAATCCCCCCGATGTATTGGG
>CAXUOL010000461.1:0-5779 GCA_964252435.1 uncultured Nostoc sp. | reverse complement strand
ATCAAAACAGAATTCAGGAGTCAGGAGCCAGAATTCAGTTGGGTATTTTGTGCGAGTGGCGGATGAATAACCGGGTTTAAGACCCCCACTAAATCTTTGATTTAGTGGTCTTCAATCAGTGGCGGGTCTGAATCCCCCACTGATTCATTCTGACTCCTGAATTCTGACTTCTGAATTCTTCTTCAACAAATTTTAAAAATATATGTTTTGAAGATAAACATATTTTAATCGTTTCTGCCGTTTAATTTATTCTTTTCTTAATCTTTTAATGAAAACATCTTTAATGCTATCTAAGTTCTCTCATAACTACTATCAACAGCTTTAGATTTGGAATCTAAGTGTTTGACGCTTTTACTAACTAACACAGATTAGTAGTTGACATTCTACTATCATTACTCAAGTTTTCGATAACTCTGAGAAAATACGTTTTTTCTAAATGTATTTTCATATTATCGAAAAAATCGGACTTAACGGATTTACCAAACTATATACTTCTAACTCTGACATTTACCCGTAATCCCGGTTTATAGCATGAGAAAATGATTGATTTTCCCCAGCAGAGTTAATGCAATTAGAGAACTTGTATAGCTGGCGATCGCTCTCAAATTCAAACAGTAAGAATTCAGCACCCAGGAGTCAGGAGTCAGAATTTATCAGGAATCTAGAATGATTGGTATATTTATTCATCAAATGTTCTGCTGATTCTTTAACTATTCTGAATCCTGAGTTCTGACTCTTGAATTCTTACATCAAACATCCAACAAATATTCTAATTATGGCAATTGAATTAGTCGGTTTTGCCTCTTTACCTGCTGATACTTTTAGTGATGGGCAACCTTCTGGTAAAGATGTTTCAGCCAATGGTAGAACAGGCCCTTTCCCAGGACAGCCAATACAAGGCTTTAGCGGTGTTCAATTTGCTAACAGCAACTCTTTCTACTTCCTCTCAGATAACGGTTACGGTAGCAAAGATAATAGTGCAGATTTTCTACTGCGAATTAATCGTCTAGACCCAAATTTTAAGGGAACAGAGAATGGAGACGGCAGCGTTAAGGTTTTAGACTATATCCAACTGTCTGACCCTAACAATAAAGTTCCTTTTGAAATTGTGAATGAGGGAACCACTCAAAGATTACTAACTGGCTCAGACTTTGATGTAGAGTCATTCGTCTTTGATAAAGACGGGACAATTTGGGTTGGAGACGAGTTTGGCCCTTACCTGCTGCATTTTGATGCCACTGGTAAGTTATTAGAGGCTCCCATTGCTACACCCGACCAATTCAAAACATTAGATGGAGAAGCACCTAAAGTTATTGGTCACAGAGGTGCAAGCGGCTATCGTCCAGAACACACCTTGGAGTCTTATAAACAAGCAATTGCGCGCGGCGCTGACTTCATTGAGCCTGATTTGGTTGTGACAAAAGATGGTGTGCTAATTGCTCGCCATGAGCCAGCTTTAGCAGTTTTGAATGCTGATGGTACTGTCAATTTCAACAATACAACCACAGATGTTTACAAACATCCAGAGTTTGCCGATCGCAAAAAAACAGTAAGTTTAGATGGAAACACAATTACAGGTTGGTTTGCTGAAGACTTCACTTTAGCTGAAATCAAGACTTTACGCGCAGAAGAACGTCTACCTTTCCGGGATCATTCCTTTGACGATCAATTTGAAATTCCTACGTTCACAGAAATTATCAATTTGGTTAAGCAAGTAGAAGCCGACACAGGTAAAAAGATTGGCATCTACCCTGAAACTAAGCATCCGACTTATTTTGCCGATGAAGCCACCTATGTAGGCACCACGGACAAAATAAACAGAAACATCAGTCAGTTACTAATTGATACCCTTCAGGCAAATAACTTTACTGATCCCAGTCGCATCTTCATCCAGTCTTTTGAAGTGAGTAACCTCAAAGAACTGCACGATCGCATTATGCCTGCGGCAGGGGTGGATATTCCCCTAGTTCAATTGCTAGATGCAAGTGACATAGACATCAACGGTAAGATCGTGGAAAGTCAGCCTTATGACCTGAAGGTAAGTGGTGACACTCGCACTTATGGCGACTTGCGAACTCCAGAAGGTTTAGCTGAAGTTGCCACTTATGCTGATGGCATTGGTCCTTGGAAGCGGATGATTGTTAGCGTCAAAGGTACTGATGCTAATGGTGATGGCAAAGCCGATGATGTGAATGGGGATGGAGCAGTCAATGATGCTGATAAAACAACATTACCTCCCTCTACCTTAATTCAAGATGCTCACAACGCAGGGTTGCAGGTTCATCCTTACACCTTCCGGGCGGAAGATCAATACTTAGCGGCAGATTATAAAGGTAAGCTAGAGCTAGAGATCCAACAGTTCTATCAATTAGGCGTAGATGCGCTATTTACAGATTTCCCAGATATTGGCGATAAAGTACGAGATCAACTTAGAGATGATCCTCAGTATAATGTAGTGCGATCGCCACAAAACCCAGATGTACTTTCAGGAGATGCTTTTGCTAACTTGGCTGGTTCCAAAGGTTTTGAAGGTGGAGCAATTAACGCCAGCAAAACCAAGCTTTATTTCCTCCTAGAAGGTACTGTTCAAGGTGATACTCCTGGTGCTTTGCGGATTAACGAATTTGACCTTGCTAGCCACAAATACAGCGATCAGTTACGTTACTACAGATTGGATAACCCGTCAAATGCGATCGGGGATTTAGCAGTCATTAATGATAATGAATACCTAGTCATTGAACGGGATAACAATCAAGGAACTGCGGCTAAATTTAAGAGGATCTACAAAATAGATTTGTCTAAAACAGATTCTAACGGCTATGTCGCTAAAGAAGAAGTTGCAGACTTGTTAAATATCAAAGACCCCAACGACCTGAATGGGGATGGTAAGACCACCTTCGATTTCCCATTCCAAACCATTGAGAATGTTCTGGTTGTTGACAAAAATACCATTTTGGTAGCTAATGACAACAACTATCCCTTCTCTACAGGTCGTCCTGGGAACGATCCTCAGAATCCAGTTATAGACAACAATGAAATTCTATTGCTGAAACTGGAGAAGCCGCTTAACCTTGCTACTGGTTTAGGTCAACCCCAAGCTGAAGAAATTAAGTTTGGTTCCACTACCAGCGATGATATTACCGTTCATTCAAATCAAACCTTATTAACAGGTGATGGAGCAGACTTTGTAGAGGGTACTAAAGGTAACACAATTGTGACTGGGAATGGTGAAGACACTGTAGTGGTCGGCGGTGACTCCTCGGTGTCCACAGGGGACGATAACGATCAAGTCTTAATTGGCGCAAATGGCCCTGCTAACAACACTAATGCTGATGGTGGTGCTGGTGATGATGAAATTACCGTAGTAGAAGCCAATGGTACTAATAATTTACTTGGGGCAGCAGGTAATGATACTTTGACAGTTGTTGAAGGTTCGCGTCAATTATCCTTCGGTGGCTCAGGTAACGACACTCTCAAGAGTCAAGGTAATAATAACCGTCTCTACGGTGGTTCTGGCGATGACAAACTCTTCTCTAATGTCAATGATTCCCTGTTTGGTGGTGATGGTGATGATGTGCTATTTGCTGGTCAATCGGGCGCTAATCGCCTCAGTGGTGGTACTGGTGTTGACCAATTCTGGATTGCTAACGCCAGTCTGCCAACTAGCAAAAATATCGTGACTGATTTTGCGATCGGGATTGATAAAATCGGGCTTGGTGGTGTTGATATCACTCAATTTAGTGCTTTAACACTGTTGCAACAGGGCAGTGATACTATCGTGAAAACTGGAAATACAGAGTTGGCTTCGTTGCTGGGAAT
This sequence comes from uncultured Nostoc sp., assembly GCA_964252435.1. Taxonomy (GTDB): domain Bacteria; phylum Cyanobacteriota; class Cyanobacteriia; order Cyanobacteriales; family Nostocaceae; genus Nostoc. The sequence goes on along the minus strand of CAXUOL010000461.1, from coordinate 1,960 downwards.
TACAGCAACTAGCCTCACAGCAAATGATTTCGTTTTTTCTGCTAGTGTCGTTTAGTCGAAAAATAATTACAGCTTAGATTCAACATTCATTTTTGCTAATGCGGGGGAATTATATTCCCTCGCTTTTTATATCTATTAGTAATTTTGTCTTTAAAAATCTTTCTGCTTTTTGTCCCCAATTTTAACTTGTTTATAACTTTCCTTAAACATTGAAAAACTATCTTTTGAAACAGTAACCAAAGTTAAGTTCATTTAATTGTCTGCACTAGTTTGTGTGGATACTAAGCATTTTGTCGCCAAATACTACTTAGGTTTCTGTAGCCAAGAATTTTTTGCTTGGGTTGAGTGTAATTAATCGCTCAGTCTATAGACACACAATTACTGCGTAGGCGTAGCCAGCCGTAGGCATCGCTCGTAGCTCATAATACTTAAGGAGTAGTCGGCATGACTGATACAAATGGCAACGGTAGAAATGTCATTATTTTTGTTGCAGATGGATTGCGTAACGGTTCTGTAAACCCCATTGACACCCCAACTTTATATAGCATCCGTCAGCAGGGAGTTAGTTTTGCCAATAGTCATTCGCTGTTTCCGACATTTACCACCCCGAATGCTTCGGCGATCGCCACGGGGCATTATCTTGGTGATACAGGTGACTTTAGTAACACTATTTACACTGGTTTTCCTAGTCCTAATGCCAATGGTAGTGTGACGCCATTTATCGAAAATGATGCGGTTCTGGGGGATATCGACGAAAAGTTTCCCGGTAACAACTTTTTAGATGAAGAGTCACTTTTAGCTTATGCGCGATCGCAGGGTTTCAACACAGCAGCAGTTGGTAAATTAGGGCCAGTTGCCATCCAAGATGTCACCCAAGTTAACCGAGAAGGTGGTATTACAGGTACTATTCCTACTCCCAATACGATCATTATTGATGACACTACAAATGGTGCAACGCCACCGACTACAGCCGCTGGTTCACCTTCTGCTGTTCCACTCGATCCAGATATTGTTGCTCGCTTACAAGCAGCCGGTCTAGATGTAAAACCAACACCGCGAGTCCAGCCAGCTGGTAACAACACAACTCCAGGAACCCTGAATGCCAATGTGGCTCAACAACAATACTTTGCAGATGCCACAACCAAGGTAATTTTACCCAAGTTTCAGGAAGACGGTAAACCATTTGCATTGGTGTACTGGTCAAGAGATCCTGATGGGAGTCAACACAATCAAGGTGATAGCTTAAACACCTTGACACCAGGTATTAATGGCCCTACTTCCAAAGCTGGGGTCAAAAATGCTGATGATAATTTAAAGCAACTTCTTGACTATCTCAAGAGTACAGGCTTGGACAAGACTACTGATGTCTTTATTACTTCCGACCATGGTTTTTCTACGATCAGCAAACAAGTTATTGATAGCCAAGGCACAAAAACTACAAGTTATGCTGCCACCCAAACTTATGCAGGCGTAAATCCAGGATTTTTACCCGCAGGCTTTGTTGCGATTGATTTAGCTCACGATCTAAATCTACCTCTATACGATCCTAACCCTACGACTCTTCCCCCAGACCTGAACCACATCCAGTATGCCACTGTTGATGCTACACAAGGTCAACGTCCTATTTCTGGAAATGGTGTAATTGGAGGTACAGGTCAAGTAATTAATGGCAAACTTGACCCAAGTACAAAGATAGTTGTAGCTGCCAATGGTGGATCTGACCTGATTTATCTGCCTAATGGCAATGCTGATTTAGCTAAACAGGTAGTGAATTTGCTTTCGCAAAAAGACTACATCAGTGGTATTTTTGTAGACGACGCTTATGGAACTATTCCAGGTGCTTTACCTCTGAGTGCGATCGGGCTAAAAGGTGATGCTCAAACACCAGTTCCATCTATAGTGATCAACTTCAAAACCTTTAGCATCGACCCAAATAACCCAAACAACCCTCAAGCTCAAG
>CAXUOL010000460.1:0-5794 GCA_964252435.1 uncultured Nostoc sp. | reverse complement strand
AGGGACAATTACGAATTGGGTTTACCAGTTTGGTAACTTACGATTTGCTTCCTGTGATTTTGCGGCGGTTTAGAGAACAGTTTCCAGAAGTAGAGTTGGTATTGCAAGAATTAACCACAACTCAGCAGGAGCAAGCGCTACAGAATCGACACATCCATGTAGGTTTTGCCCATCCACCTTTAGAAGACAACACACTCAATCAAGAATGTATTCAGCAAGAAGCTTTAATTGTCGCTATGTTAAAAACTCATCCCTTAGCTGAACAAAAAAAGATTTCAGTGCGATCGCTAGTAAACGAAAACTTTATCATGTTCCCTCGCCACTTGGGCCCCGGACTTTACGACCAAATTGTAAGTCTTTGTCAGGAAGGAAACTTCAGTCCAAAAGTGACTCAAGAAGCGATTCAGATGCAGACGATTATCGGATTGGTTTCAGCAGGAATGGGGATTGCGATCGCACCATCTTCATTGCAAAATCTTCAGAGAACTGGTGTAGTTTATCGTACTTTAGAGGAGAAAACACCATTAGTAGAAACGGCTATAGTGTGGCGGGAAGAAGATATGACACCTGTACTAAGGGAATTTCTACAAGTTGTCAGGAGTATCTGTTGAGAAATGACGATCCTCTTCTGACGAAGATGCTACGCAAACACGAGTTAGCTTTATTTTTGCCAATCGGCTTATTTCGTTAAAAAAGTTTTGCTAAATAGAAAAATTGATACATCAAGAACATTGCTGGGAATACTGAGATTAAGTCTATTTTGACAGCAACTATGGTTAATCCTTTTACTCAGCGACCAGAACCACATTTGTTTAAGGGAGGAGATGCCTCAGATTACGAGGTATTTACAGGTGAAGCAGGTACTTGGTGTACCCGCCATAATATGAGTGGAGAGACAATTCAATCCGTTAGACCAGCTATTGATATGTTTAACATTGCTAATCTGGGAGTAAATATACTCAATCTTGGTGTAGGTATTTACAATTCTGTCCAACTTCACAAAGTCAAAAAGAAATTAGACCGAAATCAAGATCAGATTCAATCATGTGTTGAAAAATTAGACAGAAATCATGAACAAGTTCAAGTATTCTCAGATAAATTAGACAGAAATAATGAACAGATTCAGACTTGTTTCAACAGTATTCAAAATGCCCTAACTGTTCAACACCGCACTCTTGAATTATTAGTTTGTAATCAGTGCAACTTAGCACAGCAAATGAATATTCTCCGTGAGGAGATGCGTACAGGTTTTCAAAATGTTGTAGAAGAAGTTAAAGATTTAGAAGCTCGTAGGCGTAGAGAAGAGTTTGAGACTAGAACCTTTAAACTACTCAAAGCCTATGAACGATTTACCTATATACTGCCTGAATTACTAGAAGCAGATCAACTTATTGAAAGAGCCGAGGATTTAGAAGCTTGGCTGCGCACTCAACTTAATCGTATTGACATAGGTAAACCTGAAAGATTACCACTAATGGTAGCTCTTGCCTTTAGTGTCAGAGCAAAAGCTGATGCCTTTGAAGCTAAAGGAGGAGATTACACAAATTTTGCTAATAAAGATATTGGTCTACTAATAAATCAACTTCGTGATGAGGCTAGTGCATTCTGTGAGGGGCGCAGTTTATATACTCTTGGAGTAGAAATGCCCGAAATACTCTACCAGTATGCCTTTTTGAATCGAAGTCTTTGCAAAGGATATGAATTTCAGAAAAAAGTTAAGCAAGTTGATTCTGAATTTATTTTTTCAAAGGAGGAGTTGATTTGGGATGATGGAATGGAGGAATTAAGAGAATTATTTCAACCTAATATTGAACATACTGAATTTTTGGGTGGAAACCAAGATATTAAGCTAAATACTATGGCAGACTACGATTGGTACATAGGTTTTGCAAATCAAGATAGATTAACTTTCAACGTTCATTCTCATTCCTCGATAAAACTTTCTCATATTCTGCAAAGGATAGGTCATCCAGAACCTCAGACTGGGGGGATTGGAAAAACTAAACTCAATACTCTTATGGTTTTTGCTCTGCCTGAAACAATAGATAATATTTCTCAGCTTATAAAAAAGGAGTTTGAGTTAGAAAGTTTTCCTAAACTTCGTGGTTTAAAAAATTTAGATATACATAAATAATTAAGAAGCGATCGCTCAAGGTGTTTAAAGCACTTAGGCGATCGCACCTTAGCTTAATCTCTCAACATCAGCACTTTCGCCTTCCGACTCTACAACTTCAAACTTCACCTTGTTGTATAAATCTTGTAGAGTAATCTCAAAGGGTACGGTTACAAGTGCGATCGCTTTTCATCAGATTTAGGGTTAAGTAGCAAGGACTATAGTGATTTTATCTAAGTTATTGGGGGATAGTAGGGGAGGGTGCGATCGCTACCTCGAAAAAATAAATTTTTCTTTGTTGTGAATCATGATTTGATTAGAGGTAAGAGGTGCTTTACAGAATCAGGCAATCGCCTTTGTCAAGTGGGGTAAATTAAGCGATCGCTTCCTCAGCTTAATAGACAATAATCAGTATGGCGATTTAGATTGAGGGTAGATGCCCAAAAAAATTAGAGAGTTAAAAGCAATTTTGTTGAAGGCGGGGTTTATCTATCGTCCTGCAAAAGGTAGTCATACCTTCTGGACTCACCCATTGATAGCTGGCGAACCAGTTACTATTGCGGGAAAAGATGGAGACGATGCACCCCGATATTTGGAAAAACAAGTCAATCGTGTTTTGAAGCAACTAGGACAAATAGAGGAAGAATAATGAACGATCGCTACAGTATGGTAATTCAATGGTCAGATGAAGATAATTGCTACTTAGTACACTTACCGGAATTCCCTTGGCAGCAATTCCACACTCATGGTAAGACTTATGAAGAAGCCGCTAAACACGGACAAGAGGTAATTGAATCTCTGATTGAATGGTATGAAGAGCAAGGAAAACCTTTGCCAGAGCCAATTACTTTTCCTCAGAAACCGTTAAAAGTGGCTTAAATCTTCGCTTTGATTATTTATTAATAAATCTCAACTGAAGGTGTAACAGCAACCGATGATAAAAATTTAATTAGGTCTTGTATTAATGGATGTTGTTGAAATGTGTGTATTTCTTCATCACTAATACTACTTAATATTTTCTGAATAACTGCCGTATTTTTGCCGAAAACTGCTTCTAAAAATTGTTTTGGCTTGCTCTCGGCAAGTTGCCATTCTAAATCAGTAAAGCTACGTTCAGCTAATTTTTCAATTAACGGACGATTTTGTACTAAGACTATCTCTATTTCTGGAACTGCCAGTAAAACTTTAAAAGGAATTCCAGGAGATGCTTGCCGGAGTAAATAATTGAGTGTGTCTAATTGTTCGCTAACAAGTGAATCATCTTCTGTATCTGCATCGGTCACTAGAGCAACAGGAATTGCTCTAGTAGCCAGCAGTGTACTCGCTAGCGATCGTGCTCCATACTGACCCGAACCATCTACAAATTTAATTTCTTCAATAATAGGTTGTGGTAGCAATCGTTTTAAAATTACTATGTCTTGATTGCCTTCTGTAAGGATATAAGCTTGGGTCATATTTTTGCCTCAACCGTAATGTTGTAATCTGGAAGACCATATTCAATACAATATCGATATTTTTTGGTTAGCGACCTACTTGTACTTTTATTTTGCAGCGAATAATTAATTTCTTCTCCTCCCCATAATAGAATAGTTTGAGGAGAAACAAATCTCGCTAAAGTTATAGCAGATTCCATAAATCCATTACGACTAAATACACTATCTATAGTTGTTGCAGGTCTGCGTAATAGTTGATTTCTTAGCTTTGCAATTGGTTCAATATTAACCTTTTTACTTGAATCTTTGCATTCTATAATACAAGCTAAACCTTCTGAATAAACTACTCCATCAATTTGTTCTAATTCATCTCCATCGACTCGTACGCTATAAGGCCAGGTTACTTCAGCGCCATCTAGTTCAAAGGCTCGTAAAACTAAATACTCTAATGCTTTACCTTCATCCCAACTAGGAGTATCACCTAACTCAATTTCTGACCACAGTTGGATTAAATCATCCCAGTTATAGTTTGCAATTTTAGCTTCATACTCTTTACCTGTAGCCATGATTTGGTTTTAAATGTAGCACTGCTGTTCTATCTTCAAAAAAGATATACTGAATAATTTACTTTATTTATGTTAAATATCAAACCTTACTTACTGCAAAAGGTAGTCATACCTTCTGGACTCATCCACTAATGCCTGATGAACCAGTTACTATTGCTGGAAAAGATGGAGACGATGCACCTCGATACTTAGAAAAGCAAGTCAATCGTGTTTTGAAGCAATTAGGAGAAATAGAGGAAGAATAATGAGCGATCGCTACAGTATGGTAATTCAATGGTCAGATGAGGATAATTGCTACTTAGTACACTTACCGGAATTCCCTTGGCAGCAATTCCACACTCATAAGCTGTTAAACACCTAATTTACACATTTAGACAGCAGGGGAGCAGAGGGGCAGAGGAGCAGGGGAGAAGGATTGACGCTTTTTCTCCAAAATCAACAATATGCAAGTTAAATGCGTATTAGCTTAGTAAGACTTATGAAGAAGCCGCTAAACATGGACAGGAGGTGATTGAGTCTCTGATTGAATGGTATGAAGAGCAAGGAAAAGCTTTGCCAGAGCCAATTACTTTTCCTCAGAAATCGTTAAAAGTGGCTTAAATCTTTTTAAGATGCTTTGCACAAGTAGGGTAATCGCACCTTACCCCAATGACTCAACATCAGCACTTTCCCCTTCCGACTCAACAGGCTCAAACTTCACCTTGTTGTATAAATCTTGTAGAGAAATCTTAAAGGGTACAGTTGCAAATACGATCGCTTCATCTTCTTCATCATATTCACGAAGCGTCCATTGTTTTTTCCCGGTTTTGGAAAATTGATCTACATGAATACGAGTTTGGTCAATTAATAGATATTCTTGAAAGGTAGAAATAGTTCGGTAAGCCTGAAATTTATCTTCGCGATCGTAGTTTTTAGTAGATTTAGACAAAACCTCAATAATAACTTGGGGATTCAAAATTGTGTCTCTACGGTTGTTAAAATATTCTAGTTTACCCGCCACAATCATTACATCTGGATAAGTGTAGATTTTCTGATTGGCTATCCACAAGCGGACTTGAAAACTAAAAACTTCGTAATCTAGTTTTTTAAAAGCAAAATTTAGCGCGGCTGCAATATTTCCAGCAGTTAAATTGTGATTAACAGACTCATGTGCCATAGGAATTATTTGCCCGTTAATGTATTCGCTTTTATACTCAGCAGCTTCCTCTAGCTCTAAATATTCCTCTGGGGTATAGTATCGCTGTTGCGTTATTTGCATAGTTTTATCGGGTAACAATGTTTAACGATACGGAGGGTCTAGTGACCGATGTTTACTGAACAGTTTAACGTGGTTAGATAGAGGTGTTATGTGCTTTGTACAAAGTGAGCGTAGGCACAGCCCGCCGTAGGCATCGCTACTAAATTCACTAAGTAAAAAAATAAATTACAAAAAACTCTGCGTTACTCTGCGTTTCCTTTGCGTCCCTCTGCGTTTAAAAACATTTCCTATTGATAACCAGCTGCTTGTAACAGAAACAACTTGGCATAACGTCCTCCTAGCTGTAACAATTCTTCGTGAGTTCCTTGTTCTATAACTTCCCCGTTTTCTATAACTAGAATTTTGTCAGCCATCCGTACTGTCGAGAAACGATGGGAAATCAAAAGTACCATCTGATTTTGAGTAATAGCGCGAAAATGATTGA
>CAXUOL010000459.1:0-5827 GCA_964252435.1 uncultured Nostoc sp. | reverse complement strand
CAAGAACAGCATTGTCATCAAATTCTTTGTTCGCCCTAATACCATCAAGAAGTTGATAAACCTCAACTGGTTTTTTAAACATGGCATAAGCATATTTCCCATACTGAAACATAACAGCAGCAGCATTGAAATCTTTACCAATAAGGTAATCTAATTCTGCTGCTCCATTCCAGTTTTTTTGTCGTTCACGACTAAAACGAATAAATGCAAAGTCTTCTTTAATAGCGTCAATATTAAAAGTAATTTTCAAACGGTTCGTAAAAATGCTCATTTATAAAGTTCCTTCAGAATAAATTCAAGTGCTTCATTATCTACTTTATTGTTTTTACAGAGGTAAGGAACTTCAATTATTTTCCTATCAGATGAGATATGTGGATGAAAAACTGTATTTGAAGAACCAAGAATATTGATTACAAAAACACGCTCTGCTCGAACAGTTGCCATTTTTGCACGGATTTTACTAATTAAGTCATCAGCTTGTACGGCAACCTGATCATTCCAAAATTTGAAGTCTACATAGATATTTGCATCAGTTTTAAAGTCAAAACGCTCAAATTCATCCACTTGTAGTTCTAGCAGATTAATATTTAAAAGCTTATCAAAAATATGTTTTCCGCATACTTCGCCTAATGCTCCTTTATAAATATTGTTAAACATCGGTGGTGTCAGCATCAATTCAGATTCATGGAATGTTGTTGCCCAGCCAGAATCTATAAATAATTTACGTAAAATATCAATTCTCATCAAATCTGGAAGATGAGCAGATTTTTCACTCACTTCTTTTACTTCTTTTTTTCCGTATTCATTAGAAAAGAAAACTTCAATATCTTTATAATCATCTGTTTGTGAATAAATATATGAAGAAGCAGGTTGTCTCAATTTAAGGTAAATAAGGTTCCACTTAGGATTGCATTCTGGTTCTTTTCCTACCACAGGTTGAATGAGAACTTGTTCTCTAAGCTCTTGCCATGCTTTAACACTCTGAGGTGTCCAGGGCGTACTCAATTGGCGGCGTATGTAAGCAGAAGCCTGATTACTTCTATTAGATGCACGATTTTGTATTTCTATCAAATCTTCAGATTGCTTAGTTGATGAATCAACGGATTTAAGAAGAGCAGTATATTCACGAATAGGAATCACATCTTCTGGCAAGCAGAATCCAGTTAAATGTTTTCGGATTAAAGTATCAGCGAGAATATGAATAGTTGAAGCTTTCATATTTGTTCGGCATATCCGACCTATAGCTTGAATAACTATTTTATTTACATAGCGTGAATAAGCATTAGTATTGTATAAGTTTGTAAAATCCTGCTTTACCTTATTACTTCCTCCTAAATAACGTTTAAAAGCTTCATCCAACTTGCTTCTAAATGTATTTAATGAAATAGCTCCATTTTGAACTAGAAACTCTAATTGAAAAATATATTTAATAAATTCTTCATGTTCAATATTTTCCTTAGAAATATTAACAAGCAAATTTGTGGGATTATCTAAATAAATCCCGTTAATATCCATATACTCATGCTTTTGCAAGTCATTAATATGTATTGGGTTGATAGAATCGGGAATGGAGAATTGTAAATTTTGTCCTACTCCACTTGTCTGGTAAGACGAAATAATAAAACGGCGTTTGTTATTTTTAAGGTCATTTAGAATTTGTGCTTTCTTTTCCTCAAATTCAACTCCACTAAGTACGACAATAGTTTCCGAAACATTATCGGTTATAAACTCTTTATTTCCGTCTAATAATAATTCAGCATACTCATATAATATATTCAAGTCAAAGTCTAAATCATTAGGCTTAGGTGTTTTAGTAAAAAAGCAAATAAACGCATGACAATCAGAATTATCTAAAAAATATTTCCATGCAGTTAACGCTTTTACATAACGAGAAAACACAAAGTCTCTATACGGCTTTTCATCGTTTATTTTATACTGAATAGTATTCCATAAATGATCTGCTGCTATTTTGTCCTCTAAAATAATTTCAAGTTTTTCAATAGCTTCTTTTTGTGACTCTACTTCAATAAATTTAGTTTTTATTTCAACTTGAGCATATCCTTTAGTTGCTTCAAAATATGCGTTTTTCAGCTTAACAAGAGCATCATGTTTAAGACGTATAAATGAATCCCCTAACCGAGATTTCAAATACTCAAGATCATAATTTCCAATGTTTGTATAAAGCCCAGCAGTTGCAGAAATGCCGACAACCATAGCTTTTGAACAAACTCCAGCCAAAAAATATTCTGGTGTACGGCTGAAGTTGAACATATATATTTTTGATAAGGTATCATGCTCATCACTATCAACAATATCGTGGTAGCGAAAGCCAGTATCATAAAAACCTTGACGTTGGATGCTTCCTTTGTCAGTTCGGAGTTCATACGGCAAGTCACCTTCGATAATATTACTCGTCAGAAATTCAACATCTTTACTATCAAGGCGAAAATGATTAAGAACTGTTTTAACAGCAGATTCCAAGGGAAATGCTTCCTGAATGCTGTCATCTTCCTCTTTCAAATGGCGATAATTGTCTGCTAAATATCCAATACCTGTTTGAAAATAAGTTAAGAATCCGGCAATATCTCTTAGTAATGAATGAATATCGATCCCGATTGTTTTGGTTTTAACATCAAAAGCCTGAATCCAATTTGTACGGTTTTGTGAATCTTCAATAATTTCAATACGCTTACGACGATCTAATACATTATGAAATTGATAATCATAAAATAAAAAATTTCTTTTATTTGTTGAAAAATCTTTGTGTGATTTACACGTATGCTGTAATTTATATGTATTAAATATGTGATCTGCTTTATCTCGGAAGGATTCAATCTGTTCTCTTAGAGATAACCAATTCTTTCCTGCGGATTTTTGCTCACGCCATTTTGATTCTTGAAGTAGCCCTTCAGGACATTCATTTTGCATAAGATGATTATGAATGTTTAAGAATAAATCTAGAAGATCCACGCGATGACGCAAGCCTGATTTAATAATATTATTGAGGACAGATTCTTTGGTAGTATCAAACTCATCAATAAAAATGACTGATTTATTAATTAATCGTTCATAGAAGTAATACGACGGCTCAACAAGTGTCGTATTTTTAGCGATGAACTTATCCATACTAAGGAACAAAACAGTTTTTTCATCTGTAAATACTGCGGGATACAGTTTTCCAATCCATTGATATTCCTGATTATTTTTTATAGCTGACAGCCGAGCCTTTTTTGTTTTGAAATTTTCATTTAATGTTCTTTTAATAAATTCTCGGAATGCTGGCTCAATATCTTCACGAATTTCTTTTTCCAATGTAGATTTAATAGATTGGGGAAACTGACTATTCTTACATATTTCTATATAAGATTTTAAACGTAAATAATTTTCTGTTTTAAATCCCTCTGGAATTTCATCCTCAACTACAAGTAAATTATTAATAACACTTTGAGAATTAGAATCAATAAATATAACATAGTCTTCAAATTCATCTCTATTGCCATCAGCAATAAAATGCTCTCTTAAATCATTAATTGGTAAATTCTTCTTGAGATTTGTAATAAAAATAATTTTTCTCTTTTGAGAAGCAAATTCCTTGTAATTAGAATAGATAAATTTGATGACGTTGTATGTTTTTTACCAGAGCCAGTAGGCATACTCAGGAGAAGTAGTCCAGGATTAGATTGTTTACAGTACTCGTTTAATATTTCTTCCATATCATTTTTAACTAATTTAGACCTATTTAAATTGGAAATAATTAACGCAATAATTAATTGATATTAAAAGCATCACCGCCACATTTTAAAATACTTTATTTCTAGATTGATTAAAAATAGTAAAAAAGTAACTAAACTCAACTTTTTAAGAGGTGTTCACGCCTAAATTTGACAATAATTGCAAATCGATATATCTTTGTCTCGGCAATCTCCAGCACATAATACTTAGTAAACAATAAGCTAAGTACATTTTGAAATGAATGAGGTTCTCTGTTGTGATTTTTAGAACAACCTTTTTTTGATACAGTTTACTGCAACGCTGCGACACGCCGACGATTGTCTACAAAATTGACACAAGTTGATTTCTATTTTTTTGATTCACTGGATTCTTCTGGTAAGCTTTCGACGTATGTTTGATAAACCTGGATGCAAAGTCCTGGTTTACGCTCAAAGCTTTGTGCCGATTGAGCAAAAGATTGTAAGGTATCGAGATTTGTAGACCAGTCGAAACCCGCCGCCTTGTTCTTTTTGGTAAATGCATGGATCATGCCAGCTAAAATATCGTCATTCTCAACGCAGAGTTTTTTAAATTTTTCAAATTCCTGCCTGTAAACATCCACCTGGGATGATTCCGTCTTACCATCCTTCAATGCCAAGGCTTTTGGAAAGTCGGTTGCACCCTTACTAAATGTAGATGACTTTTGTTGTGTTCGGGCATTTGCTGAACAACCGACTAGCAGCACCACTAACAGACCTGCAAAAAGTTTTTTCATGGGAATGTCTTATACCTGGATTTATAATGCCCATATTTGTTACTTTTTACACACAGATACTATTCAGTCGCCCAAATATAAAGGTTATACATTTGTTGGCGTAGATATAGCGTCGCTGACACCAGGGGCAAACTAAACGCCTTTAAAATTTAAAATGAAAATATTGATTCCGATTGCAGCAGTCAAGCTGAAGAACAGTAACTCAAGCAACTCTTAACTTCTAAGTGGCGCAGCGGAGTGTCTGCCTCTGCCTGCAATAATTTGGGTAGCTCAACGAGGGATTTGTGGCGGTATTGACACCGCTCTTGATTGAGCCTGATCGGTTTTGAGTTGCGCCTGCTCAACACCTTTATCACCGACTAAAACCCCGCTTTTGTTGCTTTTGCTCAAGCATCTCTTGCTGCTGTTCAACAAGAATCTCATTCCAAGTAAGCCCACTAGGTGCAATTCTTTTAGCCTGGGGCAGCATTGACTGAACAACAAGTGATGCTTCATTGCCCTGATCATCATTATTAAATGCCAGCCCAATCCTGTTGATATTTCTGAGGAGTTCAAAGGGCAAGTCATTCGGATCATCCACTGCCATGTACATTGTTCTAACTGGTGGTTGCCCCTTGTGTTCATTCCTGTCAATCTCTGCCATTGTCAACGCATCAATGGGGGAGTCACACAAGAATACTCTCTCGATTTTATCGTCTGCTTTTCCACCCAATTTGAAATGAAACCACCCCTCGGAGCGATCGCTCTCAGGATACTTGAAAGCACGATTGTCTTGCCGATGGGTATCCCAAACCAGTGCGCCTGACTTTTCACCATCTAAAGAGCGCTTGATAAACACAACCTGAGCCTGTTGATCTATATAAGCCAACCCCTGGCGTTGTAATGGTTGCACAAGGAAATTGGTTATACCGCGTTGCTGAGTAAGGTACTCCTGTAATACTGGGCGTAGGCTTTCATCTTCTGGTGGTGGCGTGAATTGGGGTGAACTCTGTTTTTGCTCTCTATTGGATGCCAGTTGATTGTTAGCGATTAGAACTAATGCTTTAGCTTCATCAGTAGTCCATCCGGCAGGACTGGCTAGTATAATTTCTTCAACATCTTGGACTGGCTTATTATCTAATAGCGCCCTGATAGCGATTTCTTTATCTCGGTCAGTCACTAATAAGTTTTGCAAGTCGGCGCTGTAATACTTATATAACTCGGCTGTTTGATTCGGGGTTAGCTTTGGTTCATCTGTGGTTATAGTTGGAGTTTGATTAAGAGCAACTGCATCCACAGTTTTTTGCGATCTATGCAGTTGCTCCAAATAAACAATCGCTGCTTCCAGGTCGTCGAATATGG
>CAXUOL010000458.1:0-5838 GCA_964252435.1 uncultured Nostoc sp. | reverse complement strand
GGTAGAAGTCCAAGATTTGGGTTTGGCGGATAGTTTGGCGCTTTTCTTCCAAAACCAGATCCACGTCTTCTGGCTGCAATTCTCCGTGGGTAGCGATCGCTTTTGCCAAAACCCGGCGAATTCGTTCCATCGAAAGCCCTTGACAAGAGCGTACTAAGTCATCTAAAACTTTGCCAGAAAGGGAGTTACCAGTACTTTGTAGTAAGCGTTCTACCTCAGTTTTAATTTCTGGGGCGGCGGGTAAGGGAAACTCGACGACTGTCAACACTTCGGTTAAGTCGTCAGGGATGGCGATGCGCGGTGACAGTAGGACAATATTTTTTGGTTGTGACTTGAGGAGTCGGGCGAGATTGCGGAGTTTGCGAGCGATCGCTACATCATCTAAAAAGCGATGATAATCTCGGAGAATCAATACCGCAGGTGCGGAAGCTGGTAATTTTTCGATAAATTCTAAAGCTTGCAACGGGTTACGTCGCCCAAACCCAACATCATTAGGGTTTCCTTGATAGCCATCGACAAAATCCCAAGTATACACTGGGCGATTACCCTGGTTGGTTGCTTCTTCCCGGATAGCTGCTTCTACCCGCTCCTCCTCGTATGTGGGAATATAAATCAAAGGGTAGCGGGCACGTAGCAGCAGTTTAAACTCTTCACGGAAGTTCATATATAGCTGTGGTTATTAGTTATTCTCTCATTGTTCAGCAAAATATTAGGCGAATAACGAAGTTGAGCAGGCAAATAAAAATCCTAATTTTGTGCTTTGGGTTGTGACTTCAGCACTTAATAGCCCAAAAGGATACTGTTGGACTGGATGTGAAATGTTGTCTCAGTTTGAGCTAAAACCAATTCAATACATGGCTAGATTACGTCCAATATTTAGAGTTGAAAAGGAGCGAGGTTGTTATGTTTAATTATCACCACCTGCATTAATTGGGGAAAATTATACCTGCAAGTGGTTATCGCGCTGCAAACATAAGCAGGTTTTATCAGCCAACGCCATCATGCGGGTTGTAGCGATCGCAATTGAGAAGTTGGAATTGATGAGGTGCGATCGCCATCGCGTCGCCAACGGACTTACAATACTTTGGGTCAGTAGTTACACGTTTGTCAGAAAAGCTGTTTCTGTGATTGGGTTTTAGATTTAGTAAGGTAGGATGTATATACTCAAGTAAGGAATCCTTACATTTGATAGCAAAGGCTAGGAGGCAAGTCATGCTCGCCAAGTTAACTTCTAAAAATCAACTAACGCTGCCTAAAAGTATTACTCGTGAAATCGGTGAGGCTGAGTATTTTGAGGTAAAGGTGGAGGGGGGGCAAATTATTCTGACTCCTGTAAAAATTCATCGGGCTGATGCGGTTCGATCTAAGCTCGCGGATTTAGGACTGAGTGAGCAGGATGTGGCTGATGCAGTGGCTTGGGCGCGTCAATCGTAATGGCTTGTCCACGGATGGTAATTGATACTAATATCATCCTCTCGGCGCTGATATTTGGGGGCAGAGTATCTAGGCTTCGTTTGGCATGGCAGGACGATCTCTTCACTTTGCTGGTTTCTAAAGCGACAACAACTGAGTTAATCCGAGTGCTGGCTTATCCAAAGTTTAAGCTCACGCCAACTGAGCAAGAAGATTTACTATCGGATTACATACTCTTTTGTGAAGCTGTAACGATGCCCGACCGCTTGCCTGTAATTCCTGAATGTCGTGATCCGTTTGATGTGCCTTTTTTACTTTTGGCTGTGGTCAGTGAGGCTGATTATCTCGTGACCGGCGATCGCGATTTACTCAGTCTAAAAGATAATTTTTCTTGCCCGATTATCACGGCTGAAGATTTTCTAAATGTTATTGATGGTCAGTCACCCTAATTTTTCCGGTGATGCCTTGTAAAAGTGGTATTTGTTGCCATAAGTTTTCCCACTGCTTACAGAAGTCATCTACATCACAGAATATTTGTGTAATGTCGAGCCGAGATACAATAGTAGACATAAACTTTCCGATCGCATCTTACAAGCCTCATATATTTACCACCCATGCAGGCATAAGCAATAAGCTGTTAGCCTGGAAGTTGTTTTTTCAGTGCTTCCAGAGAAGTCCAACGGTTATCAATTGGAGTTTCAGGAGTATCAGAACTATCAACAGTAATTGCGGGAATACCTGGACAATTGCGATTGCCCCGTAACCATGTGGTAAACTCTTCGTTGGCGCGGATGAGTTGATCGCTGCGGACTGATAGCACTATTGCCCGTAGGCGATAAAGGACTTCTTCAGCTAAGTTAGAGTTAGCGATATGCTCAAGTCCCACGTATCGCTCAATACCTTCTACTTCTGATTTAGCAGCAGGGTCTTTGCTGAGGCGCACTACATCCCCTTTAAGCGGTTTTCTTCTTCTTTCCTGGCTAAAGCGGCGCGATATTGAGCTTCATATCTGAGCCAGAATGCTGCTGTACTCCCCAAAACCCGTTCTAGCTTCAGGGCTGTTTCTTCATTAAGAGGTGCTTTGCCATTGATGAGCAAGCTGATATGTTTTATGCTATAGCCTAAACGCTCTGCTAACTGTGCTTGTGTCCAATCACGCTCTTCTAAGAAATCAGCGATGGCATCACCAGGGGAAGATACCCAATCAGGGGTAAAGGGACGGGTTGTCTTAATCATGGTAATCTCCAATGAAAACAATACAAACAGCAGTAACTTTTGACCAATCAATGCTTCCATCCTCAGTAACGGGGATGGGTTCGTTATCTGGCTTAAATACAAGTCGTTTACCACCTTCGAGGTTTACTGCAAATTCACCTGCCCTATCTCCTTTTAAGGGATGGGGATGACCTATAACTAATTCCGTGACACAACTAGCAACACTAATAATAGTCAACTGGGTTCTCAATTTCTTGGCACAGTTTGCACCCAATCTTCTTTGCGCTAGTTTTTCTTGCTCACATAGATTTTGCAGTTTGCGATCGCTGAAGGTGATTTCCATTCGTTAGTAGACTAATACAAGTTTACCATTTTGGTAAACAAATTTGTTATGCCCAGAGCTTGTTCTAAGCCGCCAATAAAGTAGACAAACCCATACTTCTATTGACAACTATCTTTATTGTTTAATTAGCTCATCAACAAACTCTCGCTTGCCGTTCAAGACAAGTCAGGAACGGCTTTTAGCTTGTCCTTAACTCCTTGTCGAGTTAATATTTCCGAAAGCGATGCCTACGGCGGTAAACTACGCACGGGCGGGAAATCACAGAATTTTAGGCATAAGCAATAAGCTATTAGCCCGGAAGTTGCTTTTTCAAAGCTTCCAGAGAAGCCCAACGGTAATCAACTGGAGTTTCAGAACTATCAGAACTATCAACTGTACTACTTACAGGAATACCTGGACAATTGCGATCGCATAATTGGCGCTGAGGTATTGCCAAACACATCTGCTCATATAGCCATTCGTTAGGATAAAAATAACCATCAGGCGGTAAGCTTTCCAGCAAATCTTCCATAACCACTTCCCTTTCTAAAGGCAAGTCATTTGGCTGATTTGCAGTTTCGTCTAACCAGATGATTTCCTTCGTATCAAGCCCTAAACGGCGATTGTATTGCTGCAAGCAACGGTTGCAGGTACAAGTAATAATTGTTTCTGCCTTAGCGGACACTTCCAGGTAATTGCCATGATGTTGCACATGCACATGACCGCGAACTGGTGTTAACGTTTCCAGACCAGGCAGAAATTCCTTAACTTGAACTTCCTCTGTTCGCTCCGATGCTCTAATTAGCTGCGGAATATAAATTGCGTCCATAGGATTTGTGAGACATCCTCACTAAAATTTATCTCGATTACCAGCAATTATACTGATACTGAATCTTTATTTTATCCCTTAAAAACAAGAGAAATTTTGAAATTATATATGGTTATGAGTTTTCAATTAACTCCAAACTCATAACTCCCAACTCCCAACTCCCAACTCCCAACTCCCAACTCCCAACTCCTAACTCCTAACTCCTAACTCCTAACTCCTTCCAACGAAGCTGGACAGACAACCAGATGACGATGTGGCTCTTTACCGCGACTGAAGGTTTCTAAATCTCCAAATTCCTTCAAGAAGGTATGAACTTGACGCCGTTCAGCAGAACTAAGAGATTTGATTTCCACTTCTCTACCAGAAAAGCGCACTTCATCGGCTGCTGCTTCTGCTAATGCGCGAATTTCGGCTTCTCTTTTGACCCGATAGCCATTTAACTCAATGGTGTAAGAGGCTTGTTCTTCCGGGGGTTGGCTGAGGTTTAGAACCGAATTTGCTAGATACTGAATCGCATCTAACACAGAACCATCAGCACCGATTAATAGCTGGATTTGTTCTGATGTCAAATTGGTCTGGTCAATAGTCAGCCAATAGTTATCTGGTTCTGGAGAATCGCTGTCTTGGGATTGGGCAGTTTCTAAATGACCCTGAATCTCAGCAGGTATTCCAGTGAGTTCCAGCAGGGTTTTTAACCACTGCTGACCTCGCTGCATCGGAATGTCGCTCATGATCCCCCTGTCGCCTTTTTCTTAGGATTTTTTGGTTCAAACGGTAATGCTTTTTGTTCTGTGACTGCTGCTTCTTTCTCCTGGGTTTCTACAATTTTTTGCAGTTCCTCTGGTAGAGGTTCGCGGGAGAGAAGATAAGTTTGTGCAGTCTGGAAAATATTACCAATCACCATATACATCAGTACCCCAGCTGGTAGGGGAAAGAACAAGAACATCCCAGAAAAGATGACGGGGGTGATTTTGTTAACTGTATCCTGCTGTGGATTGCCACCGCTGGAATTTTGCCCAGAAAGCATTTGGCTAACATAAAGGCTGATTCCAAAGAAGACGATCATGGCGACGATATCCCAATGAATTGTGCCATCTGCATCTTGTGCGCCAACCCTGCCTAAAGCATCAATGAATAGAAAGCCTTTTTCTGCTGCTAGTCCAGGAATTGTTCCTTGAATGGTGACATCTCCTGGTTGCAAGGCTTCTACATTGCCCTGGGCATCAATTTTTATCCTATCTTCACCCTTGGTAACTTTCCAATCAGGAATCAGCTTATTTTCTGGGTGTTCTGCTAAAAGCACCTGAAACGGCTTACCTGCAACAGTCTGATACTGTATCTTGGTTTGTTCTCCCACCGCTAGTTTGTTTCCGCTAGGAATAATGGCAGCTACTTTAACGTGTTCCCCATCTGCAATGTAAATATTTTGAGGAGCAGTGGCAAAGGCTTGCGGTTGAATTTGTTCGATTTGTTCTGCGGGAAGAATTTGCAGGTTAACGCTGTAGTTCGCACTTGCAAAAGGTGAACCCCGCAAAGTGGCAAACAGCGCTAACAAAACTGGCATTTGCACTAGTAATGGAAAACAGCCTGCCAAAGGGTTGCCAAATTCTTTTTGGACATTGACCATTTCCTCCTGTTGCTTTTGCGGTTCATCCTTATAGCGCTCTTTGATTTCTGCCATCCGCTTCTGCATCAGAGGTTGTACAATTCGCATTTTCCGCATGTTGCGAATTGAGCCAGCACTCAGGGGATAGAGCGCGAAGCGGACTATCAAGGTCAAAGCAACGATCGCTAATCCGTAACTAGGCACAATACCATAGAAAAAATCTATGATTGGCAGCATCACGTTGTTCGAGAGAAAGCCGATACCAAAATCCATTATTCTGAATTCAACCTGAGGTACTGTAAACTGAATCTAATTTATCTAAATCATGATCTGTCGGCGACTATCTTTCGCTACGGATAGCCGCACATTCAAATTGGGCATTGGGCGTTAGGAGTGCTGAGTGCTGTACATGGATAGCGGGGCGTTTAGCCCGTGCTGAGTTAAGAGTTAAGA
>CAXUOL010000457.1:0-5863 GCA_964252435.1 uncultured Nostoc sp. | reverse complement strand
GAAAAATCACCTGTCCGTAACGACGAAAATTCTCTGGCGTTATCCATTCTGCCCGCAATTGCTGCACCGTTTTTGATGTATTCATAGTCAAACCTGGTTACACCTTGATTATCCAACAGAATTCAGGAGTCAGGAGTCAGGATTCAGAATTCAGAATTGAATTCTGTACGACTGGTGGATGAATAAAGGGGTTCAAGACCACCACCAAATCTACGATTTGGTGGTCTTCAATCAGTCGCGGGTCTGAATCCCCGACTGATTGATTCTGACTTTTGAATTCTGACTTCTAAATTCTTCTTTAACTGAGTTTTATACCTGCACAAGTCAGATAAAACCAACCTATTACCTTTTAAGTTTTGTTGACTGTGATTGAGTGTTAGTGTGCTTTAAATAATCAGAAACTACCTCTCCTACTTCCTCTAACGATTCAACATCATCTGTGTAGCGTCAATTGAAATATTTCAGCCTCCAGAAGTGAAGAAATATACTGAGTTTACAACCGTTTAAAGCAGCAAAGGGGATTTAAATTTAAGGAGGGTTAGGGAGACTCAAGCCTTAACCCAAGGGTATTTGCAGATAATTAACTGCGGTTATCTATCTGAGCGCGTTGCAAACTTCCAGAGAAGTCAACATAGACACTTTTCCATTCTGTGAAAACATCCAAAGCAGTAGTTCCAGCTTCGCGGTGTCCGTTACCGGTTTGTTTCACACCACCAAAGGGCAAGTGTACCTCTGCCCCAATAGTCGGGCCATTGATATAGGTGATACCTGCTTCGATGTCGCGCATGGCAGTAAAAGCGCGGTTGATATCGCGGGTGTAAACTGAAGAAGAAAGACCATAATTGCTATCGTTGAGAATTGCGATCGCTTCCTCAAAAGAGCTAACCTCAATTAATGCCACCACTGGCCCAAATATCTCTTCACGAGCAACGCGCATATCAGAAGTTACATCATCCAAAATAGTTGGTTGAAAAAAGTAACCGTTTTTCAGTGAGCCTTCACTAGCAATTTCTCCACCAATTAAAACCTTTGCTCCTTCCTCACGAGCGATATCCAAATACTTGCTCACCTGTTGGAGTTGCTTTTCATTGACTATCGGGCCAATATCTGCATCAGAGTCAGTGCCAGCACCCAAGCGTAACTTACTGGTACGCTCATAAAGCATAGCAGTAAATTTTTCCTTGATATCACGATGCAAAATTAGCCGACTAGTAGCTGTACAACGTTGCCCAGTTGTTCCAAACGCTCCCCACACTGCCCCATCAAGAGCAAGTTCTAAATCGGCATCTTCCATCACCACTTGGGCGTTTTTACCACCCATTTCCAAACAGACACGCTTGTGAGTGCGTCCGCAAGTCGCGCCGACAAAGGCACCCGTTTCTGAAGAACCGGTAAAGGATACTAAATCAACATCAGGATGCTCAACTAAAGCTTTCCCCGCCTCTTCTCCCACACCATGCACCAAGTTAATGACTCCTGGTGGTAAACCTGCTTGTTGAAAAATTTCAATCAATTTAGTTGCACAGGCAGAAGTATCTTCAGCAGGTTTGAGGATGACTGTATTGCCACACACCAAAGCTGGCATAGCTTTCCAGCAAGGAATTGCCACCGGAAAATTCCAGGGAGTAATTAAAGCACAGACTCCGATAGGCATCCGCACAGTCATGGCGAATTTATTGGACATTTCCGAGGGTGTGGTTTGCCCAAATAGTCGCCTTCCTTCGCCAGCACTGTAAAAGGCGCAGTCAATACCTTCTTGGACATCTCCTCTGGCTTCCGTCAGAGGTTTACCCATTTCCCGACTGATTAACTGGGCAAGTTCTTCTTTATGCTGGAGCAATATTTCCCCAACGCGAAAGATGTATTCTGCCCTCGCTGGGGCCGGGACTTTGCGCCAACTGTGGTAGGCTTTACGGGCGGCGGCTACCGCTGTATCTACATCTTTAACTTGAGAACGAGGGAATGTGGCCACCACTTCGGTTTTGTCAGCAGGGTTGCGACTTTCTAGGGTTGCTTCCTCTCCAGCACTCAACCATTGACCGTCTATATAATTGCGGCAAGATAGCGGAGTTGTCATTTTGAAAATCTCCGATGATCCACTGAAACTTGTGTATTAAGTTTGCTTGCTTTCTAGGTTATCCTCAAGTTTAGAAAATTGGCGTGATAACCGGATATCGATATAAAAATTAAGGCACGAATGCCAACACACCCACAGGAGAACCAGAACCACCACGTAATCTTAGAGGTGCGATCGCTAGAGTAGTACCTTTAGGTGGCAATTGATCCAAATTTGTCAGATTCTCTAACACAATGCGCGGTTGTTCTAAAACTAGGCGGTTAATCGTAAAACTGTTATCCTGTCCGGGGTCTACACCATGAGTATCAATTCCTACCCCAACTATTTGCCGTTCATCAAGTAAAAATTGAGTTGCATCGCTGCCAAATCCGGGAAAGTGGGGAATCCCTTGAGCATCATGATTGAGGAATGCACTTTTATCCAACCACTTTTTCTGCCAACCAGTATTCAGTATAGCTACGCAGCCACCAGAAATTTCACCGTATTCTGCTTCCCAAGCCAAAACATCAGCAACACTCAGGGCATAATCAGGATTAACTGCTGTAGCTTGACAAACATTTATAACCACCGCAGGTACAACTAAAGACTGGGCTGGGTATTGGTCAATTCCCACAGCAGAACTATGAAAACTATTAGGGGCATTGATATGGGTAGCACTGTGTTCCCCCAAAGAGAAACGCCGCAGGTAATAGCCATCATTATTTAGTTCTGCCACAGTTTCAAATTCTACTGTGGGATCTCCAGACCATTGGGGAATATCTATGTCAATTACATGACTTAGGTGGATAACTCGTGTGTAGGTGATACTATTTTGACTTTGGGGTTGTATCATCCCAGCCTTCTATATTATTTGTACTCAGGGATTTTTTTGTCAAGTGTGTAGGTGCTGTTCATTGTGTACATTATCTGTGTTGGCTACGCCTACGCAAAGATAGTACTACCATTACAACTTTTTTCAAACCTAATTCCCTATACTTGAAGAAATAATCCCCCCAATTCCTGTAAATTTTAGGTTATTGAGGGGGTTCAAATGTTGCAGCAAAAAGTGAGTTGATCTTAGTTAACAACTATTAGGTTAACCTTTGATTAAGTTTTAATTAAAATTAGATATCTCCAGAAATTAAATATGCGTTATCCAGAACCCTTCTAGAGACGTAGCAGTGCGACATCTCTACATTTTTTTTCACTCATATCCTATTCTGCGATATAGCGGTTCTCGTTTGTGTGAGGTACACCCGTAGGGGCACGGCACTGCCGTGCCCCTACACCCCGCGATATAATGTTGTACCGCATCTGAATGGGAACTGCTATATCAACTCCAGTTAATCACTTATGATTACCGCATCTGTGCAAAAATCCCAAAAGCCTCTTTCTCCCTACTCCCTGCTCCCTAAATGAGTCATGAAAAATATAGATAAGGAAACGAACCGCCAAGAACGCCTTCTCTGCGAGAGGCTTCGCCAACGCGCAGCGTCTCGTTAGAGAAGGACGCAAAGGGAAGAAAGAAGAAAGAGATATATAATTTTCACAAATGATTTAGGACTACTATATCAGACAGCTTGTTTGACTTTGTTTCTTTTTGAAATTACCAAAATTTTGCGGGAGCGTGAAAGCCTTGGAGGAACAAGCACGTAGTGTCGTATTCCGTGCTTCAGACCAGGTGTGAAACGTGACACGGCAGGTTTTAACCTGCTGTGTCTCTTTCTTTTTCAAGTACAAGGCTATCAATCCACTCTTCAATTAAAGCAGTGATAGTCTTATCTTTTTGAGCCGCATACAGATAAAGCTTGTTTCTCCTACGCTCAGATAAACGAATATGCAAATCTTTGTTTTTCATAGCGCGTACATGATGCGAACACTATATGTTAGTATATACCCAGGAGGTGAAACAAATGTATGGCTGTCAACAAAATCTAATCCATCCAAATAATGAATTAAAAGCAGTGCTTGAATTTATCTGTTCTGAGTCTCACAAACTCACAAATTGCGGCATATACTACGCCCGTCAACTGTATTTCAAAACAGGTAAGTTAATTGGCAAGTACGACTTAGAGAAGGAATATAAAACTAACAAGCATTATCAGGTTCTACACTCTCAAGCAGCACAGCAAATATTAAGGTCTGTTGCTGAATCATTCAAATCTTTTAAGGAGCTAGACAAGAAGTATCTCTTGGGTGAATTGCATTTCAAGCCCAAGCTACCCAAATATCGCAAAGGTAATGGTTATGCGTTGGTAACTTACCCCAAGCAAGCTTTCAGGTTAGTTGGTGATCGCATCAAAATTCCTCTTGGAACAACAGTAAAAAGATGGTTCAAAATTGACAGTTTTCTACTACCAATGCCATCCAACTTGAGGTTTGAAAATATTAAAGAACTACGAATACTTCCAAGTAATCAGTGTTTTTATACTGAGTTTGTTTATGAGCACAAGCCAGTAGAAGCAATAGAACTAAATCAGCAATACGCACTAGCAATAGACCCTGGTATCAACAATTGGTTAAGTTGTGTGTCTAACGTAGGAACCAGTTTCATTGTTGACGGGCGTAAGGTCAAAAGCCTGAATCAATGGTACAACAAGCGAGTTTCAACAATAAAAGAAGGTAAACCACAAGGGTATTGGGATGAGCAACTAGCCCATATAACAGAGAAGCGTAATCGACAGATGAAAGACGCGGTTAATAAAGCTGCAAAGCTAGTTGTTAACTACTGCATTGAACATCAAATTGCTACTGTAATATTCGGTTGGAATCCAGGACAGCGACAAGAAGCAACACTCGGTAAAACGACTCAATCTTTTGTTCAAATACCCACTGCGAAACTCAAAGAAAGAATTTCGCAATTATGCAAGTATCACGGCATTAAGTTTGTCGAAACCGAAGAGTCCTACACCAGCAAGGCTAGTTTTCTAGATGGTGATTCTCTACCAACTTACGGTGAAAAACCCGCAACGTGGAAGTCATCAGGAAAACGAGTGAAGCGTGGAATGTATCGCACTGGCGCTGGAAAACTTATCAACGCCGATTTAAATGGAGCCGCAAACATAATGCGGAAAGTAGAGACACAATTAGGCTTATGCCTAATCAAGGTCTGTAGACGAGTTTTGACCCTCGCTACCAGATTTCGTATCTGGGAAACCAAAACTAAAAAGCGGAAGGGAGTGGCTTTAGCCCTCCCTGTAGCAACAGTTTAGAATCCCCGTCCATTTATGGCGGGGAGAGGTCAAATCTTTATCATAAATTCACAATAATCAAGATTTTCATCCCAAATAAATATTGATTTTTTATCAAGAAGAATTCAGCATGAATTAAAATCTGGCTGATGGATCTAGTTTGCTTAAAATCGGGGGTATAAAAGAGTTTGATAACCACATCTGTATTAAGCAGTTGCCATCCGATTAGTGGTATAAAAGCCAACTTTATTGATTTGTAATCCTGGATAATGATGGATGTATTGTTTTTTATTGTTCCCTACAAAACCCAATTTTTTAAAATTGTCTTGACTAGTCAAAATGCCTTATATAGCAATAATCCTATCTGAGTTATGAGAAATCTGGGTGATGACGAACTGTCTTCTATAGGAGATACTAAGTGTACGCGCCGCATCTCGTAGAAAAGTACGCCAAGAAAAAGAGAACAAATCTCACGAATGATTTAAGATTGCTATAACAAAATCGCAAATTAAATGAGAGAAATGCTAAATGTGATATCAACTGGTTGCAACAATTGCTGGTAATCGCATTTTATATGTTATAAAGCTCACAGAAATTAATGTTAGGCGGAAACTAC
>CAXUOL010000456.1:0-5883 GCA_964252435.1 uncultured Nostoc sp. | reverse complement strand
CCCCCTGCCCCTTATCCCCAGAGGGGACCCCACTTTCCCCTTTAACCTTTTCCCTTTTATAAATCAACTCTGACTCCTTTTGGGAAATAAAGTTAACTTAAACTAAGGTGAAATATGTCAATTCAAAACACAGAATCTAGTTGGGAACAACTGTTAGAAATTGCCCAAAAAAATACTCCGGCTCGACGGGTGCGTAGACCAGGGCAATCTCCTTCTACTGCTCCCATTCCTAGCAGTCTTCATAAACTGCCACCAGATACAGAACCGCCAGTACTGCTCTACCGCGATACTAACTCTTGGTGTCCATTTTGCGAACGGGTTTGGTTTGCTCTCGAAGAAAAAGAAATTCCCTTTGCAACAGAGTTTATCGACTTGAACAACAAGCCTAAATGGTATACCGATTTAGTTCCCACAACACTTGTCCCGGCGGCGAAAATTGAGGGCAAGTTAGTTTATGAATCCAAAGAGATTCTGTTAGCGTTAGAAGAACGATTTGGATCAACCTTGCTTCCTGAAGACCCAGAGGAAAACGCCGTTGCTAGGCAGTGGCTTGAGGATGCTGAAACCAATAGTGTGATAGGTATCGCCTACAAATTTATCAGAAAAGCCCCGGAAGATCCGCATGAATTAGCAAGCTTACAAGCAGCTTTTGAAGCGAAATTAGACGAACTAGAGCAACTTCTCAAAAAGTATCCTGGCCCCTACTTTTTGTCAACCTTTAGCATCGTAGATATTACCTATAGTCCCCATTTAGACAGATTGGCAGCTAACTTACCCGTTTATCAAGGATATTATCTTAAGGGAAATACCCGGTATCCTCGGATCAACGCTTGGTTTGAAGCGCTCAAACAGCGTCCTGCTTATCACCGCGTCAAATCGGATGATATCACCAACAATTTACTTTTGCGTCGTCTATGGGGCGTGACCCCAATCGGTAATCCCTTACCTCCTGACTCAGCTGTTAGCCAAGAAATTCAATTTCGGGCAGAAGCGGCTGAGAGGTTGACTGATAACCGAGAAGTTGCTTTAGGAGATATTCTAAAAAACTCTGGGGTGCAAGCATTAGCAGTCAATGGCGACACAACAGCCGTTAAAGAAACGGTTGATTTTCACCTCAGATTGCTGGCTGACTATCTGATCAATGGCAATGGTGCAGCATTACCGTGGGGACGCGTGGGTGGTAAAGACAATGCCGATCCGACTCCGGCTGCGATTGGTGCGATCGCACTTGCCTATGTGAGAAATCGCATCTGTGCGCCACGGGATATGAGCGCTGGTGCTGCAACTGCATTCCGAGCAGCAGCAGATAAAGTGTTGGCATCTCTTTATTAGCGATCGCATTTCCAGATCCAATACAGTTCAGTTAAGGCTAAAAACTAAATCTGATGTAGGTTGGGTTGATGAACGTAGCTTGCTTCCTGCAGGGTAACCCAACATTATCGAGACTTTGTTGGGTTTCGCTGTCGCTCAACCCAACCTACAATTTTCTTAACTGAACCGTATTGTTTCCAGATCGTTAGGCATCTGCTACAAAAAAATTTAGAGACGTAGCACTGCTACGTCTCTATAAAGGTTTTAAATGCAGATATCTTATCGATAATCTTGACTTTGAATGCTTCCTAAACGAGCAGCATCACGAATATTGTAGTCAGGACGGGTAAAGCGATTTAGCTGCATTTCAAAGAAATCTCGATTAGCTTGTAAATGCTTGGGATTTTGGTCATCTAAAGGATATAAAAGTGCAGTTCGCAAGGCTTGAATTACCGCAGAAGTGACACAGTACATTGAGCGTTGAAAACTCACTCCTAGCTGAATCAACATATCTTCTTCGCCCCGGCAATGTTGGCTGTAATAATCAACAAGATATGGTGGCAAAAAATGCAACATATCTTGCATTAATAATGTCGGGGGAATACCAGCAGTACCCACTGGAAATACATCAGCGTAAAGAATACCATAGTGAAAGTCTTTCTGGTCTTCCGGTACTTGACGCGCTTGAGCATTATAAGATTTTGTTCCTCTAAAGGGTGCAGTGCGGTAGAAAACTGCTTCTACATAAGGTAATGCAGCTTCATATAGCCACATGAAACCCTTAGATTTGGGGATGATTTCATAGCATTCACCACGAATATAAACGTGATGGTAAATCGGACGACCTGCGATCGCAAATATACCATTAACTAAGAAGCTCATCGCCTCTGGGACGCTGCTAATGGTACCTTCGTCATAGCGATCGGACATTTCAAAGAATACTGGGGCCATGACTTCCCAGAATAAGCCCAGATTAGCGTAGTATGACATCTGGCGGCACTGTTCCAAAAACATATCGGGGAACAGCTTGTAAAGTCCCAGCATTACGGGGTTCCCTTGGAAGTAAGCTTTAATTGCCCGGTCAGCGTTGGTTTTGTATTCCTCTGAGTCTAGGTAAGGATCAAATTGTCCACCCATCCCTCTGTGCCACAACATCGCCCGCATACAAGCTTCCGCAAATTCCATGTTAATGCGATCGTGCAACAAGTGATGCAACAACTTCGGCATTTTAAAAGTTTCACCCTTCTCAATAAATGCCAAAAGTTCTGGATGTGCAGTAGCTTCGCCGCGCCAAATTCGTAAATCGGCATCATCGCCAGCGTAATGATTATGCAGTTCTAAATACTCTTTGGGTAAGAAGTATTTAAAGAACGGTAACGGGTTTAAAAATTCGCGTTCGGCAATATAAAGTAGGTCACGCCAGTAAAAATCCATCGGTACAGCATAAGCTTTATATAAACCGATGATTTGCATCAAATTTTCTGGAGTATCAGGTAACATTGCACCGCCTGCTTCTAGACGATGAATTACGTCAGCAAATTCGTGCTTGGAAGGAGGTAATTTAATTGCTGTTTTAATTGCAGTCATGGTAATGATATTTACTCAATCACGTAAACTTCTAGCAAATCGAATTCAAAAACTCTGCGCTCCTACCCTGCCGGAAGGCGAACGCGAGTGCGTCTCGTAGAGAAGCGCCTATGCGTTAAACTTTGCGTTCCTCTGCGTTTAAAAACTCTTAATTATTTACCACTTCAGAGATAACAGTTTTTTCCAAGGAGGGAATTGCAGCCACCATTGTTGTAGTTGTGGATTCACTCCAACGCACTAACCAAGTGGGTTGTACTCCTAAAAAGATGATGAAAGCTGCCAAGATTAAAGCTGGGATTTTTTCAGACCAAAGAACTTTGGGATAGTAAGCGAAGTTATCCAGTCTGCCAAAACAAGTGCGGTTAAGGAGGATGACAAAATAGACTGCGGTTAATCCACTAGCGACTACACACAAAATTGTCGGAATGGGAAAGATAGAGAAACTGCCTTGAAAGACGATAAATTCGGCGATAAATCCTGTTAAGCCGGGAATACCTGCACTAGCCATTCCACTTAAAACTAGTAAAGCGCTAATTAAGGGTAAACCGCGTATGGGACTCATTAAACCATTGAGTTTATCTAACTCGCGTGTGCCGACTTTGGCTTCTACAACTCCCACCAAGTGGAAAAGAATCGCTAGGATGATACCGTGGCTGAACATTTGGGCGACTGCACCAACGAGTGCTAAGGGAGTACTAGCAGCACCAGCTAGCAAGATATAGCCCATGTGACCGACGGAACTGTATGCTACCATCCGCTTGATATCTTTTTGAGCGATCGCAATTACTGCCCCATAGATGGCGCTGACTGCTCCCCAAATTGCCAAAGTCGGTGCAATAATACTCCAAGCATGGGGAAACATACCCAACCCAAATCGCAGCAGTCCATAAGTTCCCAGCTTTGCTAACACGCCACCGAGAAGAATGGCAATTGGTGCTGAAGCCTCAACATAAGCATCGGGTAGCCAAGTATGGAAGGGAACTAGAGGAATTTTAATCCCAAAACCTAATACTATTCCTGCTAATAAAAGGATTTGCTTTGCTGTTGACAGATTTTCTGTAGAGACTGCATCAAAAGCAAAATTGGTAGAACCACTCAGCCATACCATACCCAAGAATGTCGCCAGAATTAATGCTCCCGAAACAGCAGTATAAATCAGGAATTTAATCCCAGCATAACCCCGTTTTGCCCCTCCCCAAATGGAAATTAGTAAGTAGAAGGGGATTAATTCTAGTTCGTAGAACAGAAAGAATAGCAGCAAGTTCTCCGCGAGAAAAGCACCTGCAACTCCTCCACTCACTAATAAAATCATCGAGTAGAACAGCCGGGGGCGTTCAGTTTCTTTACTGCTACTGTAAATAGCAATCCAGGTGAGCAGACTATTTAACACCAACATCAAGATAGAAAGTCCATCAACACCTAACTGATAGCTCAAACCAAGGGTTTCATTCCAGGGTAAATACTCTTTAAATTGCATTTCTGGATTGCTGATATCAAATTTTAACAGGATAAACAGGTTCCAGAAGAGTACTATTCCCGAAAAGATTAATGCTATTAAACGAATGCGAGCTTTAGGTATACTTACAGGTAATACTGCTATGAAAATAGCAGTGAAAATTGGAAGCCAAATCAAAACACTTAACATGGAAATTTTGTCCTTTGTCCTTTATGACTCAATACCCTTGGGTTAAGAGAATAGTAGGTTGGGTTGAGCGACAGCGTAACCCAACAAAGTCTCGATAATGTTGAGTTACCCTGCGGGAAGCAAGCTACGTTCCTCAACCCAACTTACGTCTTCGTCCTTTATCTTTTGTCCTTTATGACTTACTCTTAGCCAATGACTAATGACTAATGACAAAGGACAAAAAAGCTAACTTACTAGACTAATTTCTCCAGTATCCAAATCATAATAACCACCGACTATTTTCAGCTTTTCTGCTTTGATTAACTCAGATAAAACTGACGATGATTGCAATTTTTTAATTTGCGCCAAAATATTTGCTTTACAAGCATTTTCTAACTTATCTCCTGATTGATCTTTTGAGCTTTCTACACTTGGTTTAATTGCTTCCAGCAAACTTCCAATTTGTCCTGGTACTGGATCGCCTTTAATCGCCGCTTGTACCGCACCACATCTTTCATGCCCCACTACCATAATGACTTTAGTACCTAATACTAAGCTGCCAAATTCTAAACTACCAATTTGCTGTGTTGTGGCAATATTCCCAGCTATACGGCAGACAAATAAATCTCCAAGTCCTTGGTCAAAAACAATCTCTGAAGGAACCCGTGAATCTGCACAACCTAGAATAGAAGCAAAGGGCTTTTGACCTTTGGCAATTTCGACTAAACGTGAATGAGTTTGGTTGGGATTACGACGTTTTGCTTTGACAAATCTTTCATTCCCATCTAATAACTTTTGCAGTGCCTTATCGGGCGTAATATCATCTTCTACTGGTTTTTTTTCGGCTGCAAGTAAGTTTGAACCAAGTCCGGCTGTCAATACACCTGTACCGATCGCACCTGCACCAAACTTAAATAAACTTCTTCTAGAAAGATTTATCTGGGGATGTTGTCTGCTCATGAAATTCTCCTCACAATATTAAACTGTTAACTTTTAGTAGGATAGTTACTGCTACCCAAGTGTCGAGATTTGAAAAACCATATTTAAAAATTGCATTCCCCAAAATGGCCAAGTTACCCACATTCCTAAAAGACTCACTCCTAAAAGAACAGTGAATGCATAAAACTGGGTTTGTCCAGAGGTGCTGTATTTCAGTCCTTCGCCACCTAATAGGGAAAATAAACCAACGAAATTAACAATGCCATCGACTACGAAGCGGTCAATCATATCGGTAAGTTGCGAAATTTTGGCAACTCCAAAAATTATCGTAATGCGATAGAGTTTAGGGGTGTAAAAATCGTATGCAATTAAGTCTTGTAAACCTTTCCAAGGGAGACGAATCGGTTTAGGAATATTGCCTA
>CAXUOL010000455.1:1866-5907 GCA_964252435.1 uncultured Nostoc sp. | reverse complement strand
ATTCTTTGTTGAGTGAAAGTAAATCAACAGCCGAAACTGCCAAAATGAAGCTAGTAGTCATGGAAAGCTTAGAGCGCAGCATGATGCAGTTTCATTCTCAACAAGGTGAAACCCTACGCATCCATGAGCAATATC
This sequence comes from uncultured Nostoc sp., assembly GCA_964252435.1. Classification (GTDB taxonomy): domain Bacteria; phylum Cyanobacteriota; class Cyanobacteriia; order Cyanobacteriales; family Nostocaceae; genus Nostoc. Next base: position 5,772 of record CAXUOL010000455.1, on the reverse strand, counting down.
TTCAAGAACAGTTGGAATATACTAAAAACTTTTTCCAACTCATACAGCAAGAGTATTCTCAAATCATCTCTGGTGAGGGAGTAACTCAACTAACTGGGAAACTAAGCAATTTCACTCCGTTCACAACAGAAACAACTGTTAATGATGCACCAGTAACTCCTACTACCAAGATAGTAGAAAGCCAACCTTTGCCTGTAGCTAAAAATGGCTTAAATGTTACCCAAGAACCTCTCCCGGCTGCTGTAGAGCCTGTAGTTGAAACTTCTTACTCTCTACTTCCCACTCCCCACTTCGCCACTGTCGAGACAGTAGAGCCTGTAGCCGAGCCACTTGTCCCAGTAGTAGAACCCCAAGCCGAGGTTGTAGTCAAAATTAGCTCACCCCCAGTCAACGAAGTTGTTGGATTCACCCCAGAACCAGAACCCACAACTGCTGCACCTGTATCTGGTGCAACCATTGATATTGTTGACTTGGATAAAAATCTCTTAGCCATCACCAGCGATAAGACCGGCTACCCAGTCGAGATGCTGGAAATGGACATGGACATGGAGGCTGATTTAGGAATTGACTCCATCAAACGGGTGGAAATTTTAGGGGCGCTACAGGAAATGTACCCCAACCTACCCAAGCCCAATTTAGAAGAACTGTCAGAAAAACGCACCATCGGTCAAGTTGTAGAGTATCTGCAATCCCACGCTTCCAAAAGTATTACTGTAGAAATTGCAGTTCACGAAGTACAACAAGCAACCGAGATTTCAGTAGAGGCTGCACCAGTAGTTGAGGTAGTCATTGCACCTGAACCAAGTGTAATTGTCGCATTCACCCCAGAACCAGAACCCGCTACAAGTGAGCCAGCCCGGTCTTATTGCTCCAACAAAGAGGGACTGGCGAACCCGGAGGGTGATGAATTTGCAGACTTAGGTGAAACCCTGTTAGCCATCACCAGCGATAAGACTGGTTATCCAGTTGAGATGCTGGAACTGGAAATGGACATGGAAGCCGACTTAGGAATTGACTCGATTAAACGGGTGGAAATCTTAGGGGCGATGCAAGAAATGTACCCCAACTTACCCAAACCGAATATCGAAGAACTTGGAGACCTCCGCACCATCGGTCAAATAGTCGATTACCTACAGCAGTTGGCTGGAGGTGAAAAAAAAAAGTCTGAGCCTGAGTTTGTCCAACAGCAGCCACCGGAATTAGAGCATAATATCCCGCGCTATACCGTCAAACTCAGAAGCTTACCACAGCCCGATTACTTGGATTTTACGTTACCAGAGGGACACATCGGTTTAATCACCGATGATGGTTCCCTCACCACTTATAAATTAACCGAATCCCTAATCGAGAAAGGCTGGAAAGTAGTAGTTATCAGCTTCCCCCAATCGCTCATCGCCCAACAAGCGCCCTTACCCACAGGAGTAACCCGCGTCACCTTAGCAAACTTAAGTGAAGAACATCTTCAACAACAATTGCAAGCGATCGCATCCCACTGTGGAACGATTGGGGCTTTTATCCATCTCCATCCGATGTTTGTAGGAAATCACACCGGGAGTATTTCTTATAACGAACAAGAAAAGGCGATCGTCAAGCATGTATTTTTGATGGCGAAACACCTCAAACCTTCTCTCAACGAAGCCGCAAAGCATGGGCGTAGTTGTTTCTGCACAGTTGCTCACCTGGATGGAGCCTTCGGGTTAGAGTATAAAGTCAACTTCGGTGCGATCGGCGCTGGTTTATTTGGATTAACCAAGACTCTGAGATGGGAATGGCCAAAGGTATTTACTCGTGCGATCGATCTGAGTCCCAGACTTGATGCTAAACAGTCAGTACAAAATATCATCGCCGAACTTCATGACCCCAATCTTTATATAAGTGAAGTTGGGTATGGCTCACAAGGGCGAGTCACCATTATCGCCGATTAATTAGTTCTTTGATGTAGCAGTCTTATTTTAGTTGTGAAAGTTACTGTTTTTAACGAACCGCAAAGGACGCAAAGAGCGCAAAGAAAAGAGATAAACAGAGAATTTCACAGATTTTTTAAGACTGCTATAGTATGTCACTTTTTACTTCCTACTACAAGATTCCCAATTTCTCTTACTTTGTGTCCAACTCTTACGAGACGCTGCGCGAATGCGCCCTTTGCGGTTCGTATATCCAAAAAACCCAATTTATGCAGGTATTCACGAGGATTTATGACACAAACAGCCCCATCATCTGTCTTTGTCGTGAGCGGCGGTGCAAAAGGGATTACGGCTGAGTGTACTATCAGATTAGCCCAACAGCAACCCTGCAAATTCATCCTCCTCGGTCGCTCCGAACTATTAGAAACCGAGCCAGATTATGCTCAAAATTCTGATGACTCCGCATTGAAAAAATGCATCATGGAAAATCTTCTTTCTCAAGGGGAGAAGCCTACACCCATGAATGTGCAAAAAATATATAACAAAATTACCTCCAGCCGCGAGATTAAAAAGACTCTAGCAGCAATTGAAAAAACCGGAGCGAAAGCAGAATATATCAGCGTCGATGTCACAGATACGCCAGCTTTACAAGAAAAGCTGGCTAATGTTGGGTCAATTACCGGAATCATCCACGGCGCTGGGAACTTAGCTGATAAGTTAATTGAAAAGAAAACAGAAGAGGATTTTGAAAAGGTTTACACCGCCAAAGTTCAAGGTTTAGAAAACCTGCTAACTTGCGTCAATCCTAATCAACTTCAGCATTTAGTTTTGTTTTCTTCAGTAACAGGATTTTACGGAAATCCTGGACAATCTGATTATGCGATCGCAAATGAAATTCTGAACAAATCCGCCCATATATTTAAGCAGAGTTATCCCTCATGTCATGTAGTCGCTATCAACTGGGGCGCTTGGGATAGTGGGATGGTGACAGCAGAATTAAAGAAGATTTTTCAAGAGCGAAAAATTGATATAATTCCGATTGCAGTTGGGGCACAAATGCTCGTGAAAGAAATGAATCATACCAATCATGCAACCGCACAAGTTGTTATTGGTAGTCCACTTATTCCAATGGCTACAGAGTTCGATTCAGAACTACGAACCTATCGTATTCGTCGCCAAATGACATTGGAGGCTAATCCATTTTTACACGATCATACGATTGCTGGTTCTCCAGTTTTACCAGCAACTTGTGCAATGACCTGGATTATCAATGCTTGTGAACAATTATATCCTGGTTATCGGTTGTTCAATTACCAAGATTTCAAAGTTTTGAAGGGAATTACTTTCAATGAGACATTAGCAAAGGAACATATTTTAGAAATAGAAGAAATTTCTAAAGTTAATTTTGAAAGAATCGAACTTAAAGCCAAAATTTCAAGTAAAAATCCAGAAGGCAGAATCCATTTTCATTTTAGCGCTCAACTCAATCTCCAGCGAGAAATCCCATCTGCACCAACTTATGAATCTCTCAATCTCGAAGAAGATAATATCATCACGGCTACAGGAAAAGCATTTTACCAAAATGGTGGAGCCACATTATTTCATGGCCCCGCTTTTCAAGAAATCAAAAGAGTTTTAAACATCAGTCCTGAAAAAATTACTACAGAATGTCTTTGGCCAGAACTCACTCCACAGCAACAAGGACAATTCCCCGTGCAATGGGTAAATCCTTACACCACTGACTTGAGTATGCACGCCTTATGGGTTTGGACACAACACTTTCATGAAGAAGGTTGTTTACCTGGAAAAGTAGAAAAGTTTGAACAATTTGCGATGATACCACATAACGAAACATTTTACGTTTCTTGTGAAGTGATATCTAAGACACCAAGTAGTGCGATCGCAAACTTTATCATACACGACCGTCAAGGTAAAATATACTCAAGAATGCTCGGCGCTCATGCCATTATTTGGTCAATGAAAATGCTCAGAAGCTAGTAAT
>CAXUOL010000455.1:0-1766 GCA_964252435.1 uncultured Nostoc sp. | reverse complement strand
ATGCTCGGCGCTCATGCCATTATTTGGTCAATGAAAATGCTCAGAAGCTAGTAATCTCTTAAGGTGAAAGTTCGTAGTAAGGACTTTAGTCCTTCTTTTATAAGCACTAAAGTGCTTACTACAAACTATCAAAGCTAGCTTAATCTTAGGATTGCTATAAATTGCCTCGTTTAAAGTTTGGGGAACAGCGTAAATCCTGCCTTTTAATTATCTCTTGCTAAATACCCAAACTCGGAGCATATAAATCGTGGAAAAAATAGCCATTATCGCATTATCATGCCTATTCCCCGATGCAAAGAATCCTGAAGAATTCTGGCAGAACATCGTTAATCAAAAAGATTCCACATCCTCTGCAACCGTCGAAGAAATCGGAGTAAATCCGACAATATTTCACAATCCAGTTAAAGGTACACCAGACAAAACCTATTCTCTCAAAGGCGGATACATCCGCAACTTTCGATTTAATCCATCCGAATACAATCTACCATCAGAATTTGTTGCTGGTTTAGATAACACCTTCAAATGGTCATTGTATGCAGCTAAACAAGCAATTGTACAGAGTGGTTATTGGGGTAATCAAACTGTCCTTGCAAAATGCGGCGTAATTTTAGGTAATTTGTCATTCCCAACAAAATTATCTAATCAATTATTCTCTCCAATTTACCAGCAAGCTATTAATCCTGCCGTCAGAGAACTTTTGCAGTATGAAGACTTTGATTTAGCTGTCCCAAATGCAACTAAAGCGTCTTTATACAATGCGATGATATCTGGTTTACCAGCATCTATCGTTGCTCAAGCGCTATCTCTATCCCAGATTAATTTATGTCTGGATGCTGCTTGTTCATCATCATTTTATGCTATTAAACTAGCATCTCATTACTTATGGTCACACAAAGCTGATGTCATGTTAGCTGGAGCCATCAGTTGTGCAGATTCTCTATTCGTGCGGATGTTATTTTCCGGCGTTCAAGGATATCCAGAAAACGGTATCAGCCGCCCCTTAGATAAGTCCTCTAGAGGACTCATTCCCGCCGATGGTGTTGGGATGGTGATGCTGAAAAGATATTCTGATGCCATCAGAGATGGTGATAATATTCTCGCCACCATTTGTGGTAATGGACTCTCAAATGATGGCAAAGGGAAACATTTACTGAGTCCGAATCCTAAAGGACAAATCTTAGCTTTTGAACGAGCCTATAACGAGGCAAAAGTTAGTCCCAAAACCATCGATTATCTAGAGTGTCACGCCACCGGCACATTACTAGGAGATACAACCGAATTCAACTCCATCGAAACATTTTTTGGTCAAAATCAAGCTGCGCCTCTGGTAGGTTCTGCCAAGGCAAATACTGGTCACTTGCTAACTGCTGCTGGTATGGTTGGTTTGACTAAAGTGATTTTGAGTATGTCGCATGGTGTAATTCCAGCAACCATGAATGTTTCAGAACCTTTAGCGTCTGAAAATAGTACAATTTCTGCCGACAAAATTGTTAGGACAGCTACGGTATGGCCTAATAATAACGCACCAACTAAACGGGCAGCTATTAGCGCTTTTGGTTTTGGCGGCACTAATTCTCATCTGATTTTAGAACAAGGAAATACAACAGAATCCGTTGAATCAACTCCACCTGTTCCACCTAGCAAAATTGCCATTGTCGGCATGGATGCGTTTTTTGGTAACTGTAATGGTTTAGATGTTTTTGAACGCAGTATTTATGATGGAACACAGCATTTTACTTCTCTACCGCCTCAAAGATGGCATGGGA
>CAXUOL010000454.1:0-5915 GCA_964252435.1 uncultured Nostoc sp. | reverse complement strand
GTTGGGGAGGGGTGATTCAAGGATTTTTGCAAGAGGTCTATTGTTCGATTTGGAGAGAGGCTGAGAAAAAAAGACACGGGCGATCGCTAATCAATCTCTTGCTCAGAGGAGTGGTGATCAACATCGACGCTTATTAAAAGCGAATAATTTCGATCGTGCGGCGCGATCGCACAAAACAGACATCAAATTCTCGAAAAAAGTTCGTTTGCCCAAGAATTAAGGGCACCTGAGAGGCTTGTGTCCAGGCAAATGCTAGGCGAACTGGTTCCAGATTCCCAATTTGAATATGCACAAATAAACCCCGTGCTTCAACCCTTGCAAGATTTCCAGCCAATGGCAAGCGAACAGTTTATTCCTCCCAAATTGCACCCAATTGCGCCCCAAAAAACTAGCGTCAACTTCTTGCTTTCAGTGGCAAAATTAGGAAGCTCGATGGAAAAAAATGTTTCAGAGCGAGATGAGGAGATTCTTGCTAGTGAAGTTGATCCTATTCGCGGTTGGAGTCTGCATTTAGATGAGCAAGTATGACCGTCATACTTGATACCAGCTTCTTATTTGCACTAGCTGATCAAAGCGATCGCACTTTCTATGACACGCTGATATAGAGCGATCGCACTTTATTGTGTACTAGTACGATTGCTCTTTTTAAATAAACTAAAAACTGAGGGCGATCGCTCAATATAATTAATCTTGCCAATTTTGTTTTGCTCTAGTAAAAATTTCATCTATAGTCTGATCTTGATATATTGTTCTAGATATCTGTACATAATCAGTAGAAGTTTTGTGTAGCAGTGTCAAGAACCGCATAGCTGCTGCTGAACCGAGAGATTTATATAGTGCATTGATGCCTTTTACTTTAATTTCTGTATCATCCATAATATTATTTATTTCCATAGGTTTCATTATTCCTAATATAGTCAATTGGGTTCATTATTGCTATTTCTAACTCTAACTTCTGAGCTTTTTTTCTGAAACTGTCATCACAAGTTAAGAAAAAATCAGCTTGAATATAAACAGCACAGGCTAAGTGTAGAGCATCTTTGCTCGATAAATTAGCTAACTGCTGAAATAAATTGGCTTGTTCTGCTATTTCAGTTTTTGGAGCTACCTTTATTTTACACAAAGTCACCATGCCCAAAACTGAATATTTACGATCAACAAAAGGGCATAATTCAGTTTCATCTTGGTGCATAAAAGACCACACCAGGCTTACTTGTTCTGTTTGAGCTTGAGTAAATATCTCTTGGCAAGCTACAGCCTCCATTTGAACTCTAACTTGTCTTGGATCATCAAAGCCACGTTGAAAGCAATTATAATCTAGATAAATCAGAGTCATGTTTCATGTTTAGCAACTGCACTACTGCTTTTTTATATTAACTGGTTATAGCGATGCCTACAGCGATAAACTACGCACTCTTCATTACACGATGATTTTGGGTGATGCCTACGACGGTAAACTACGCACTTTCCATTACATGATTATTTTAGGCGACTGAAAGTTATTTGTTGGCGGTAGTTTTAGTTGTAAATCCTTCCTTAACTCGTTATCCTTCAAACAAATGCGATTAGCATAGGGAGAAAAACTGTATGTTAACAAATGCCTCTGTTGAGCAGCGTCTGATGGCTGTAGAAGCGGCTATTGCTGAATTACAAAAACAGTTGGCTGATTCCCAGTCGGCTAATTGGTTACAACAAATAACAGGTTCGTTTAAGGATGAGCCAGCTTTTGAAGAAGTTTTAGCCTATGGACGAGCTATTCGTCAGGCTGACTATCCAGTGGACGAAACTCAAGTTGACCTATGAGATATTTGTTGGATACCGATCATCTGAGTATTATCCAGAGGGAAACTGGTCAAGATTATACAAACCTCTCAACCCGGATGGCTCGATATCCACTTTCAGATTTTGCTGTTTCAATCGTCACACTTCATGAGCAATTGCTTGGCAGTCATACTTACATTAATCGTGCCCGTAATTATAATGAGGTAGTCAAAGGATATGAAATGATGGCTCGAATTCACAGAGACTTTACGATTCTGCCAATCGTTCTATTTGATAAAGCAGCCGCAACCGTATTCGATGGCTTGCAGTCTCAACGCATCCAATTGGCGACGATGGATTTGAGGATCGCAGCGATCGCATTGTCTGGTGGATTAATTTTACTAACGCGCAACAGTCAGGATTTTGGCAAAGTTCCAGCACTAAAGATGGAAGATTGGACAGTAAACGAAAATATTGGAGCAGGTTAAAGCGATGCCTACGGCGGTAAACATAAAATACACAGGTTTAATTTCAGCCGTACTTACGGAATCATTGCCTAAGACATGAAAGCCAAGTTCAAAATCATATCCAACACCTCAAGGTAAAATGTTGTTTGAAAAGTCATAGTTGATGTATCAAATATTTTTTTACCCCACCCTAACCCTCCCCTTATAAAGGCTACAGTGTACACACAAGTCCTTTTCACCCCCTCTAACTCCCCCGATGCCTTGGGGGAGAACCGGATATTTCCCCCCTTTGCAAGGGGGGATTAAGGGGGGTAAATCTAGGGTTTGGGCTTCATTACCAAGATGTGTGTACACCGTAGCCTTATAAAGGGGAGGGAACTGGATTTTCTAGTTTCCCCCCAATACATCGGGGGGATTAAGGGGGGTGATTAAAATCACAGTCAAACACTTTTCAAACATCCTCTTAGGGTAAATGCCAACTCAGTGTGACTTGCACTTGTCCATCAGGTAAAGCTGACATTTCCCATGCACCATTTGGAAGTTCAGAGGCGATGTCTTGCGACAAGCCGCTTTGCGTCTACGCATTCATCATCTTACTGCGATAGCCACCTTTTTTGCGTCTATAGATAGTAGATTCTACAATGAGCCATTGCGGTGGAATTTGTAAAAATGAATCTGTCATCAAACTGGCCATAAAATTGGCCTGAATTTCTACCCCAGACATACTGTCGCCGAATTGAATTAAAGTTATTTGTAGCAACTATCTTAAAAATCAAGGTTTAAGCATTGCTAGCGATCGCACGCAGCGCACTACCCTAAAGAGCGATCGCATAAGCTTATTGTCAAAAAGTTGTAATGTTAAGGCTTAATGTCGTAACCTTAAGCCTTAATCTTATGATGCTCGTGATTAATGTTGTAATGTTAAGGCTTGATGTCGTAACCTTAAGGCTTAATGTTGTAACCTTAAGACTTAATGTTGTAGCGTTAAGACTTAATGTTGTAATGTTGGTGACGACAAGACATTCACTTATAACTGCGATCGTTGATTCAAGAACTAATAAATTCTCTCTAAATAATTTTCTAGGAGATATCGATGTTCAACGGTATCATTGGCTCACTGGCTACCATTGCAGCATTACATGGAATACCTATTGATGGTGCGTAGGCGTAGCCCGCACTTCTCTACGAGACGCTGCGCGAACGACAAGCTCAGTGACCATCGTAGACATCGCAACAATTGTCGTGTTATATATTATCAAAATTGGAATAAATGTTTTATGCAAATATACTGAGCCAGACAGTGAAGGAAAGCAAGGGAAAAATAATAACTCCTAACTCCAAACTCCAAACTCCTAACTCCTAACTCCTAACTCCAAACTCCAAACTCCCAACTCCTCTCATGTCCCCGGTAAATTTCGCAACCGCTCATCCAAATGACTACGCTCTGCCAAAACCTTTAACAACGGGCCATGTGAGGTAAATTCTACAATACTGACCGAAGCAACAGGGCATCCCAAACGAAAACGGAAGCGTCCGACATCAATCCCTAGTAAACTACATAGAATAATTCTGATAGTTGCCTTGTGGGAAACAACTAAAACATTGCCACTACTGTAATTTTGCTTGATTTCTTCAATTACCTGCAAAGCGCGAGAAGCAATTGTAACCGCCATTTCTCCACCATTTGGCGCATTCCAAGCCGGATCTGCTGACCAGCGAATATAATCATCGTGATATTCATGGCTAATTACTTCTGGGGTTTTTCCTTCCCACAAGCCATAGTTAATTTCCTTTAAACCATCTCTAAGTTGTGGTTCTATCCCTATGGATATACATAAAGGTTTTGCTGTTTCCACAGTTCGCCGCATTGGACTACAAAATATTGCTGTCCAATCCATAGAACTATATGTATCTGCAAAAGCCTTTGCCATCTCCAAGCCTTCTGGAGTAAGTTCTGAGTCTATAGAACCGCAAAAGGAATTATTGCGGCTGCATTCTGTCTGTCCGTGACGGAGAAAATAAAGAGTTAGGCTCACGGTATATTCTCATCGATTGTGAATTTAAGAGCGCTAACAATCAGATGTAGCTGAAGATAGTTAATGCCCGTGCTATAGTACTACAATTTCATAATATTTGGAATAATCTTCAGATTGGGAAAAGTTAACGCAGCTAGACCTATGTTGAACATCACCCTACTTTGCTAACATCATCAACAGTCATGCGGTTGGGGTTATGTGTAGAAAGTCCCAACTATTGGTCTATATGCTTATCATTATAAATTTTAAAAGAATAGTTTTAAATCTGCTCAAACTAATAAATCGCTATATATCTAAATTTTAAATTTTTTTGAGAATGTAGAGACGTTGATTAATTACGTCTCTACAAAAATTCTGCCAATCAAGCTGATATTATACTCTCTAACCCTTACTCAGGAAATGTCACAAGAGTTTAGCTTGATTCTCAAACAATTCGCATTTTTCTGCAAAAATGGAATCCACCCCATTCCTATCCCTAGAGTTTCTGCAAAAAAATCACGAATTACTAGTCAATGTTTTTCTTGACATTATCTTTCACATCTTCAATTCCGTGACGTACTTCGCTTTCAGCTTGCTTTGCTTTCCCTTTCGCTTTATCTTCTGGGTCTCCAGTGACATTTCCTAATGCTTCTTGGGCTTTACCCTCAACATTTTTAGCAGCAGCCTTGGCGCGATCTTCTATGCTCATTTTGATACTCCTTATTTAAGGAAAAATTAATTTCAAAGCTATAAACTAACTTTGAAACTCTTTGTTATTACTTTTACAGAGTAACTTAAAGTTTTTGCTAAAGCCTTCTACCACAAGGCATATTAAACAATTCGTAATTTGTAATGACGCTCCTGCGTCGCTAACGCTGCGCTAACGTAATTCGTAATTAAGAAAGGTAGTTGTAGTAAGTATCCTGGCTGTTGACTGAATCTAAATTAAAATAAGAAGAGTTTAGTTACCTATGCTAAAAGACATAGAAAAAATATAAATATGGTAATCTCTACTTTTTAAATAAAAAAACCAGTTTCTATACGAAACTGGGTAAATAAAGTTATGGGGATGTTTTTTGTTTAATCTAGAAAACCCATTAGGCTTTCAGAATTGTCAATCTCATTTGGTGCTATGGGACGGTTCCCGAAGGTGGAATAACTTTCAGAAATTACCAATGAACTTGAGGCAATTGGACGAATTCCAGAGAGATTTATACTTTCAACAGTTTGGAATGTATTAGCGCCAATTGGACGAATACCCATTGCGTTATAAGTTTCAACTACTTCTAACGTACTGGTGCTAACAGGACGCACCCCAGAAATTGAGAGGTGTTCAGCAACTTCTAAGTCGCTAGCGCCTATGGGACGAATTCCAGAAATGGCGAGTGTTCCAGAAGCTCCCACTGGCAGTTCAGTAACTTCTTCGGCTTTATCAGCATTCAAGCTCTGATCTTGTTGATTTTCAACTTCCTCTGTGGTTTCCGCTGAAGACTTAGCGTACTTGTGCCGAGAACTGATTGCTTTGCCAGCGTTGCTAATACTCATAAACGAAGACCTCTGGTTTGTTAATTGAATTTTCCAATAATTAAGGAAAGATGAAATTTTTTCCCATATACCTTAGAGTTTAACCTTAAAAAACCTCATATAGATATAAGAATCTTTAAAACTGATA
>CAXUOL010000453.1:0-5917 GCA_964252435.1 uncultured Nostoc sp. | reverse complement strand
GCAGAGGAGGCTGGGGAGCAGAGGAGAATATATCAATACCCAATGCCCAATGCCCCATGCCCAATGCCCTACTTTGTAGTAGGCTTGAGAGCTAACAACATTTCTAATTCACTGGTGGATTTATCGGGGCTAATAGCGGTAAAACCAATACCACGAATGGAATTCAAAATGGTGATGGTATCGGCGTTAGATGATACAAAACTATTGATCAGGGGCACAGTTTTAGTTTTATCCATATCTAGGTAGAAATAGCCGCCGTTGGGCTTTTGCAAAGAACCAGTCACGGCTTTGAAGGCGTCGCTAGTGTCGAGAGATGGATTTTTGCGATCGCTAACTGCGTCAGCAATTGGCCCACCAAGAGCGACAAATACAGTATCTTGATCTAGCCAACCATGTGCCAATAAAGCTCCTTGTCGAGGAATTTGCCATTCAGTTACGTCTTTACCACCGATATTTCTGTTGGCGACGTTGATTTGTTGGGTTTTGGCAAGGGTATCCAACTTTGTTAAGGTGGCTTCGGCAGTTTTGCGATCGCTAGTATCAAATACTAAAGCACCTCCAAAACCAACACTCGCTAATACTCCTTGATTTGATGGAATCGCACCAAAGGCGAATTCCCCATTCATCCAGCCAAAAATATCCTTATCTAGGTCTATATTGGCGAATTTCAGTTGTCCTCGCGCTTGTTCCAGAGCTTGCTTCATTTCTGGATAATCTTTTGACTGCTCTACCAGCACTTCCCAACCACGGCTGATGCCATTTCCGCTAATCAGAGCAAAGGTATCAGCAGGAAATTGCCCGACTATATTCCCAGGACTTGATTGATACTGAAATTTATTTAACTGTGGATCTAAATTAGCGATCGCTTTTACCCGCACTCCCGCATCATCAACACCAACACCCGCTACCACAGATTTTATCTGCTTCAGTTGTGTCAGGGTTTGTGGGGGTAACTGCTTTGCCTGCGGATTTCCAGCAGTTAATTGCTGTATCATCCCGGCATAGTCTGGTACATAAATTTGGGCGAGGCTGTTTTTAACATCCACTCCTTTAAGAATGCTGCTAGCACCTTCTTTATTGACAAAAGAAGACTGTCCCTTAAACGTGTCAATTGCTTTTTCTACAGCTTGCTTTTCGGGGGCTAATACCAACTGACTATCATTTAAAACTACACTATACGTCGGCTTACCATTTTGTGTAGTTTCGATAATTTTTTGACCTTGATAGTCAGATTCCTGTAATTTCACTCCTTTTTGTGACTTCAATTTGTTAGCAAAATTCAAGGCGCTGAGTTTGTCCTTGATTTTCACCACTATCAAGATATTTGATTCCTGCTGTAAATTTGTTGGTACATTAGTTGTCCCAGAGGGTTCCTTTAACTGTGCTGGTTTTACAGGATTTGGTGGCAATACAGCAATCATTACACTACCAGCCCAAGGCTTTATGTCTTTTTCATAAGAAACGTTACTGTCACTGAAGATTTGCTTATTGAAATCTTCCAGACCCTTTGCCACTAACTTTTGTGCCTCTGGAGTGCCAAACTGCTGTAATTTTGCCCAAGCTTCAGAGTCAGTAGTAATATAAGTTGCCATCAGTGCTGTTGAAGGTACTACTTTAGCACTGCCTAGAACGTCCGAACTGCCTCCTGGTGAGCCTTTAAAGTACATATAAGCCGCTACACTTCCGGCGACAACGACAGCAGCACCAACAGCAGGAATGAGAAATTTTGATTTACTTTCAGGCATTTTGTTATCCTCTTTTGCTCAGATTGTCACCGAGATTTATACAAGTGTCACTGTAGAGTTTTCGGATTTATAATAATTTCTGCTAATCCATCGCTAGACTAACCCATGACAAAAGGATTCAGCAGCACGCTCGTTGACAAGCTGCACATCTACCTCCCACTTGGAGAAAATTGTTGCTTTTGACATCCATCATTAATCGGGTATTAATCATAAAAATTCTCAGTTAAACGTCATGTCTCAATCAGCAAACATCCAACTTAAAAGTGATTTTTCACTACAAATGGGTTTTTGCAAATTAAATACATAGCAATCCTATCTGATTTGCAAAAATTGCAAGGCTAACAGAACTTACACAACTGGCATATTATTTTCAGTTCGTAGTGTTCGCGTAGCGTCTCGCAGAGAGGATTTTAGTCCTCAAAATAAGGGCTAAAGCCCCTACTACAAACTACAAATCCGATTTTTTTGTGACACTTGCGTAAGTCCTAGCTAAGATCCCCGACAACTCTTATGAAGTTGAGAATCTCATTGTTTACGAATGATTTCAGATTGCTATAGCACTTGGATCTCGCAGTCCATCTATGCAGCAAACAAGCTAGTGATGTCTACGACGGGCTACGCCTACGCTGATTTGTTAAAGGAGTTAAGAAGATTTGGGAAGTACAAGATCAATCTACAAGCGTTCCCTGCAATCAACTTTTACAGGCACTCGCCAGTATGAGAGTTTTTACGGAGACAGAAATCGGTTATTGTACTCTCACCAAAACAATGCTGTACATGGATAGCGGGGCGTTTAGCCCGTGCTGAGTAACTCGGCTTAGAGTAAAAAGTAAAATTCAACGGACTAGGCATATAGGGTTTGAGAGCAACTAAATTTATTTATGAAAAAAATAAAAATGTTTTTTTTGAGACACGACATGCTGTGAAAAAATCCCTCCTTGTTTTCTATACCCCAATTTTTAACTAGGGACCACTACTCAGCACGGGCTAAACGCCCCGCTGACGCTAACAGCACTCAGTACTCAGCACTACTGAAACAACTGATATACTGCATTTAGTTTCAACTCCAGTTGGTATTTACTGATAAAATTAGTAATCTTACAAATTAGCGGTCTAAAATTACTCTCATAAATACTTCAACCAGATGAGGAGCCAATCTGCAAATGATATGCTGTTCATCTTAAACAAAAGAACGTGTTCAGCAGCAAGCTATCCTAAAGTTATAAAAATAATTAGGAGTATTTGTACTTAATGAGAATCTATCGAGGTGCAAGAGACTCTTGACTCAATGCCAAAAAAGTGCAAAACATCAGAAAAAGTAAATGCGGCAGGGATATGGAAAAAACCCAAGGAAAAAACCCAAGGATCGGTAGCCGATCTGCGGAAATTCGGATGAGATTAATTTCAATCCCCCAATCCCAAAGGGGAGTTTTCATCTCTATAATGCCCTGTTGATTTGGGAAATACATCAAACACCGCTATTTTACTTAACTACATCCAACCAAGCCAGACTTTTCAGGATTACAAGGTCAGTAAGCATCAATGTCGCAGTCTTATTTTGATACAGATAATAACACACACAAACCTTTTGAGTTACCGGGAGCAAGACCACACTACAACCCCGATCGCCCCGGACAGGTAGAGCATATTTTTCTCGATCTCAGCCTGGATATTCCAAAGCTTTGCTATCAAGGCAGTTGTAGCATTCGCCTCTTGCCAATCCGTAATGGTATTGATCGTTTGACTTTGGATGCTGTCAACCTAAATATTGAGTCTGTGCAGGTGGACGAAGTGCCACAAAATTTTGACTATGACGGCGAACAGCTTTCCATCCAACTTTCTCAGGCAAGCCAAATTGGTCAACGTTTGCTGATTGCGATCGCTTACTCGGTAACAAAACCACAACGCGGTATTTATTTTATTCAACCAGATAAGCACTACCCAAACAAACCTACTCAAGTTTGGACTCAGGGAGAAGACGAAGACTCTCGTTTTTGGTTCCCGTGCTTTGACTATCCAGGACAACTGTCTACTTCGGAAATTCGTGTCCGCGTTCCCAACCCTCTCGTGGCGATTTCCAACGGCGAATTGATTGACACCACAGAAGATGGTGATTACAAAATCTACCATTGGTTACAGCAACAAGTTCATCCTACCTACTTGATGACTTTAGCAGTAGGTGATTTTGCTGAAATTCGAGATGAGTGGAAGGGTAAAGCTGTCACCTACTACGTAGAAAAGGGACGAGAGGAAGATGCTAAACGCAGCATGGAAAAAACTCCCCGAATGATCGAATTTTTGAGCCAAAAGTATGGTTATCCATACCCTTTTCCGAAATACGCCCAAGTTTGCGTCGATGACTTCATCTTTGGCGGCATGGAAAATACCTCCACAACACTGTTAACGGATAGATGTTTGCTGGATGAACGCGCCGCCTTAGATAATCGCAACACCGAAGCTTTAGTCGTTCATGAACTTGCGCACCAGTGGTTTGGTGATTTGGTGGTGATTAAGCATTGGTCTCATGCTTGGATTAAAGAAGGGATGGCTTCTTACTCTGAGGTGATGTGGACAGAACAAGAATATAGTCTAGAAGAAGCCGCTTACTATCGTTTATTAGAAGCTCGTCGTTACTTAAGTGAAGATAGCAGTCGTTATCGCCGTCCAATGGTAACGCACGTTTACCGAGAAGCTATTG
This sequence comes from uncultured Nostoc sp., assembly GCA_964252435.1. Taxonomy (GTDB): domain Bacteria; phylum Cyanobacteriota; class Cyanobacteriia; order Cyanobacteriales; family Nostocaceae; genus Nostoc. Next base: position 1,474 of record CAXUOL010000453.1, on the reverse strand, counting down.
AACTTTACGATCGCCACATCTACGAAAAAGGATCTTGTGTCTATCACATGATTCGGTCCCAATTGGGAGATGAATTATTTTGGCAGGCAATCCAAACATTTGTCCAAGATAATGCTCATAAAACCGTAGAAACAGTAGACTTACTCAGAGCGATTGAAAAGGCAACCGGACGTAATCTTTTGTTCCTCTTTGACCAATACGTTTATCGTGGTGGTCATCCCGATTTTAAAGTAGCTTACTCTTGGGATGGGGATGCTAATTTAGCAAAAATTACAGTAACTCAAACCCAAGCTGCTGAAGGTAAAGATGGCAGTAAGGATTTGTTTGATTTAAAAATACCTATTGGTTTTGGCTATACGCAACAAGAAGAAGTGAGGAGTGAGGAGTTAGGAGTTAAAAATAATTCCAAACTCATAACTTTTAACTCACAACTCAAAACTTTTACCGTTCGGGTAAATGAACGCGAACAAAGCTTCTACTTTCCCTTAGAAAATAAGCCCCAATTTATTAGCTTTGATGTTGGAAATAATTATCTAAAAACAGTAGCTTTGGAATATCCAATCGCGGAGTTAAAAGCACAGTTAGAATTCGATCCCGACCCGATTTCGCGTAGTTATGCAGCAGCAGCTTTGATGAAAAAAGGTGGGTTAGAAGCAATCATTGCATTGTCTGCATCGCTAAAAAATGACCCATTGTGGGGTGTGCGTGTGGAAGTAGCGAAACAACTAGCCCAAATCAATTTAGATCAAGCCTTTGATGGCTTAATTGCTGGGTTAAAAGATAAAAATGCTTATGTGCGACGAGCTGTAGTAGAAGCACTTACTCAATTCAAAACTGCTGAAAGCTATAAAGTTGTCAGAGGGTTAGTGCAAAAGGGCGATCCCAGCTATTACGTGGAAGCAGCAGCTTCTCGTGTTATCGGGGCGATCGCATCGGCCAACTCGGAAGAAAAACCCAAGGAAGACAAAGTATTAAAGCTGCTGAAATCCGTTTTACAAGAAAAGGCAGGTTGGAATGAAGTCGTGCGGAGTGGTGCAGTTGCTGGTTTAGCTGAATTCAAAACCTCAGAAGCAGCTTTAAATCTACTGATCGAATACACCAAACTCGGTGTACCACAACCACTACGTTTAGCCACAATTCGCGCTTTAGGAAAGATTTCTATCGGTCAAAGTCCGGCTAATTTGGAACGGATTTTAGAAAAATTAACAGAACTCGCTAAAGAAACTTTCTTTTTAACCCAAGTAGCTGTAGCCGCAGCTTTAGGACAAATGGAAACACCTAAAGCAGTGGGTATTTTGCGATCGCTAGCTGAACAAACAGCTGATGGGCGTGTACGTCGCTCTGCTGAAGAAGAAATTTCCAAGGTGCAAAAGAACATTGGTTCAGAAAAAAACCTGCGTCAACTGCGTGAAGATTTCGACCAACTCAAACAACAAAATCAGGAATTGAGAAGCCGTTTAGAAAACTTGGAGGC
>CAXUOL010000452.1:0-5921 GCA_964252435.1 uncultured Nostoc sp. | reverse complement strand
ATATCTTGAGTAATCCAGTTGGCAGCAGCTTTGGGATTTGCTCCAGATGCGATCGCAGTTTCAAAATATTCGGCTATTGAACGATCTTCTGTCAGCACTCGCGCATCGTAAGCCGAAAGACCCAATTCGCTTTCATAATGATGGCGTTTATGGGCTGGTAATTCTGGTAGTTCGCTACGCCATTGCTCTAATTGTTCATTTGACACCTCAATTGGTGCTAAATCTGGTTCGGGGAAGTAGCGGTAATCGCTAGAACCTTCTTTTACCCGCATACTACTTGTGCGTTGAGCGCCTTCTTCCCAGAGACGAGTTTCTAGGATAATGCTCGCGCCTGCTTCGATTGCGGCGATTTGGCGTTCAATTTCGTAGTCAATCGCCCGTTGGATGGCGCTGAAGGAGTTCATGTTTTTAATTTCTACCTTGGTGCCAAACTCCTTTTGTCCCACTGGACGCACGGAAATGTTGACATCGCAGCGCAGAGATCCTTGTTCCATATTGCCGTCACTTACGCCGAGATACCGGACAATCCGACGCAACTCTTCGGCATATTCAGCAGCTTCTAGTCCAGAACGCAGATCCGGTTCTGAAACAATTTCTACTAACGGGATACCTGCGCGATTGTAGTCTACCAGAGAATAGGAAGAACCAGAAAGGCGATCACTACCTCCGTGTACCAATTTTCCAGCGTCTTCTTCCATGTGCAGACGCGTAATGCCAATGCGTTTGCGAATCGGATTTCCCTCAGCATCTACCAACTCAATTTCTAACCAACCATGTTCCGCGATCGGTAGATCGTATTGAGAAATTTGGTAATTTTTCGGTAAATCTGGATAAAAATACTGTTTTCGGTCAAACTTGCTATATTTAGCGATTTGACAATTCAGTGCCAAACCAGCTTTGACGGCGTATTCTAATACTTTTTCATTGAGTACTGGTAAGACCCCAGGTAAACCCATACAAATCGGGTCAATGTTAGTATTGGGGTCAGAACCGAATGCCGTAGAGCTATTAGAGAAAATCTTGGTGTTTGTACTCAGTTGACAATGGGTTTCTAAACCAATAATCGCTTCATACTCAGTTTTTACGGTCGTAGCAGTGGTCATAATATCAATAATTTGGGCATAATTTTTGTAGTGGTACTATTGTAGCGGCGTATTGAGTTGCTCTGAAGACGGTTATTTGGGTGAGCAATGCTTACCTCTTGAGCTTGAAAAGGGAGATGCACATCTAAGGTGAAAAAAATCTTAATCATTGGTTCTGGAGGTGCTGGTAAATCTACCCTAGCCCGCGAATTAGGAACCATCTTAGGTTTAGAAGTGATTCACTTGGATGCTTGGTACTGGAATCCTGGTTGGGTTGAGACTCCAAAAACTGAATGGGAAAGCATAATTCAAGACCTAACCCGACGAGAATCTTGGATTATGGATGGTAACTATGGTGGTACTTTCGACTTTCGTTTGTCGGTTGCAGACACGGTAATTTTTTTGGATTTTCCCCGGCTTTTATGTTTATCGCGAGTGATTAAACGTCGGTTCATGTATGCTAGACAATCCAGACCTGATATGGCATCAGATTGTCCTGAAAAGTTATACCACTTTGGATTGTCGATCTAAAACGCCTCAACGATGTACAGGCGAGCGCCTTGGCGCAACTGATTGCCTTACTCAGTGGTGCTACATCTGAGGCAGTGATCCAAGAAGCCCAAGCCAAAGGGGGGTTTGGGATGGGTGAGGGGTGGATTGAATCTATGGTATGTGATGCCGAAGGGTTTCAGCGGTCAAAAGAACTCGCTGACTTTTTTGAAACTGCACCCCAAGCACCATCGAAAGAAGCGCAAAATGCTTGGGCGAATTTTTACAACAGCCAGCACGAGCGCTGGATTGAAGGTGAGGAAGTGCCCCCGCCCATCAATACCATTGAAGATGTTGACCCCAGATTACGCACTCCAGAACTGGAACAAGCTTTCAAAATGAGGAGGTTTGAAGCTGCGATGGCAAATGCTGGTTACTCGGTAATGGACGTTCTCACGGGTCGAGCGATGACCGATGCTCTTAACATTATTGACCCAGAAAATTCATATTCATTAGTTGGGTATGACGATTTTGATGATGATGAGTTTGATGATGACGAAATTTATGAATGATCAAAATTTATCAGATATTCCACAACCAGATCCAGCATGGGATTATTACCCACTTTGGCATTCATTAAATCACATTAAAGCCAAAATCAACGTGGCTTTAAAAATCATGGCTGACAATGAGTATTCAAACCCTGCTGTAGATGAACAACTTAAAGATTTACTTAAACCGGCTTCAGACATGTTCATCGAAATTACTGAGCGAGATTTAAATGTTGAATATCAAGATGAAGAACCGCCTGATGAATCGTAATTGATTAATTGCGATCGCGCTACAACAGCGCGGGCTAGCTGACACACTAGCCGAAACGGTGGCAACGATCCACCGTCGCGGGTTGTGTCCAAAGCACCCGCCCCACTGTTTCTAGGGAGTGGGGCGTTAGTCCTGAATCGCACACCCAGAAAGTGGGGTGTTGAATCTTTCAAGCGCACTTTCCCTAGAGCTACCGGGTTAAACCCAGCGTTAAGAGTGAATCGCGCCCCTGTATTGGGATGTTAGGAGGATTCGAGCGTCAAAACTGGGTCTTTTAATTCGTGGTGCAAACACGAATATCAAGAAACTCCAATTATCGGCAGAACCATGACAATTAAATCGATTACATCTTTGGGAGTTGATGTTAGTAAGTCAAGCGTAACTTGTCATATTTTAACACAATATCCTATCGGTGGCTTGAAGACCTATTGGCAAAAAACTAGAACCAAAGCCAATAATTTATTTCCTAGTTTCTACTCTAGTCCCAAGCCAAAAACCAACCAAAAATCAGCTTTCGATTTTGCTGGTTATGTCACTGATAACAAAGTAGATATTGCGATTTTAGAACCAACCGGAAATCATTACTCAAGGCTTTGGGCGAGAATTTTAGAAAACTTAGGAATTAAGATCCTTTGGGTTGGTCACATTGAGTTACGCCGCTATCGCGGTGGTAAAAATTTGCCCAACAAATCTGATGCTGCTGATGCTTTGGCAATGGCTGCTTATGTTCAAGATCAAGAAAATTATTTAGAGTCTGGTGAACTCAACCAACGTCAGTTTCTTATGCACCGCCCACAGCCGATCGATCAGATCCGCGAACTGGTGCAAAAGCTTGAACACCTTAACCGTGTTCAGTCACCAATTATCAACTACACTCGCCAGTCACTAGCTTGGCAATTCCCAGAGAAGGCACACAGTAAAACTAAAAGCACCAAGCCGGGAAACGTCCCGCCGCTATGGGGATGGCTAGCTCAAAGGGAGTCGCTTGTACACCCACAAAGCTACAAATCGATAACAAGAATTTACCAAAAGTCAATTAGCTTACAACTTGGACTAGAGATAGATCCGATTGTTCGACTGCACGCTGACTGGCTTTGCGACATTGACATCGAGGAGCAGCGCCTAGAGATTGAACTTAAGGCACTGGTCAACGATGAGCTTTTCTTAATCTATAACCAGATATTCGACCAGTTTAATTTTGGACTCAGAATTCGCGCTCGGCTGCTCAGTCGGATCTATCCATTTGAAGCCTTCCTAACCAATGGCAAGCAGCTGATTGAGCGAGAAGTCCGAGAGGTAAAGAAAAAGGAAATCACACGTGAAAAGGGCAAGCGTGTGGTGAAATTTCTTCCGGGTGATATAAAGAGAGTCAAGCGTAACCGTTCAAGGGACGCTTTCAAACTCAGACTGGGTATGGGAACGGTTCTTGAACAGTCTGGAGATAGTCTAGTTGAAGTAGGTAGTGGTTCGGCACTGTGTCGAATGACGTTTTGGCAATACGTAATAACCAAGGTTGAAATTGACGATCGCTTGCCTGATAATCCCATCGCCAACGAAATTGCTGTTTACAAAGAAACCCTCAAAAGTAAAGTTGATGCTTCAGGTAAACAATTGCTTAACGGTAAACACTTGCAAAACAAGCTAATGTCTAAAGTTGCTAACCTTCTGTTTCGAGAGTTATCGAGAGCGATGGCGCAGCCAACGCCAGGGGCGAACGCAAATGAGTGAAGATTATTCAGTTTACAATTCTGACGACGATGATGAGTATGACAATCAAGGGAATTTAGATTTTTACGGTGAGTGCCCTAAATGTGCTGATGGTCAAATGTTTATAGACGCGGACAATATTGAAGAACGAATTGCTTTTTGCATTGAGTGTGGGTGCGTGATCGATTTGGAAGAAATTCATTAAATTATCCTAACCCCTACAGTAATACAGGGGTTTAAAATCCTTCAATAGTGCTAGAGTGAAAGATTGAATTGGGAATTTATCAAATATATCTGGTCATATCCAATTATTCGCCGTCCTGGAATTCTAGAAAAACTTAGTCAACTAACACCAAACCAGCAAGTTATTATTCTCTGCAAACCAACACAAGTTAGAGAATTTTTACAAAAAATTTACCTCTATTAAGATTTACTCAATTGATTTTTATGAAAAGGAACTAAAAAAATTGATCAAGTAGATATTGTTATTTATGTATTAATTAACTACCAGTAATTAAGGTTAAATTACTAGAAGAAAGTGTGAAATTAGCAAATTAGGTTAGGAGTAACTAAAATTATGATTGATGTCAAAACAGCAGTAAACGCTGCATATCAATACATAAAATCCATACAAGACATAATGGGTTCTTCATTAGAAGATTTGAGACTTGAAGAAGTAGAACTTTCTGAGGATAAAAGCTTTTGGTTGATTACTTTAGGATTTGATATTCCTCAAAAACCTCCTAAAAGCCGATTGGAAGTCTTAATCCCTCCCTCTGTTGCTTCTACCCCTGTGTTGTATGAACGAGAATATAAACTTTTTAAAGTAAATTCTCAAACTGGCGAAGTAGAGGCAATGAAAATTAGAGAAGTATGAAAGATTTGATTGCTTCCCTTATTCGTCGTTATTGCCAAAAAGGAGTTTTAGTTGATACAAACATCCTGCTTCTTTTGTTAGTTGGGAGTGTCAATCAAGAACGAATAACTAAATTTAATCGAACCCAGCAATTTATACCAGAAGATTATGAGCTTCTGCTAGCATTTCTTGCAAAATTTCAAAAGCTTGTAACAACTCCGAATATTCTGACAGAAGTTAATAGCCTCGCAAATCAACTTGGGGAACCCGAACGTTCTCAGTGCTTTGAAATATTTGCTCAATTTACTAAAAATGTTGCTCTTTTGGATGAATACTATATAAAGAGTTTAGATGCTGTTAATACTGAAAAATTTGTCAAATTTGGACTTACTGACAGTGGAATCCTAACTTTATCTAAAGGTAAGTATCTTGTACTAACTGATGACCTCAAATTAGCAAATTATCTTCAGAGTGTAGAAGTTGACGTGATTAACTTTAACAATATTCGTGTCTTTAACTGGAAGTAAAAATATGAAGTTATTTTGAAAGCGTTAATTTATTAATTTATGTACACAAATAAAAAAATGCCTGGGAGTGTTGCCGTGTTTCCACCCCAGGCATTTTTTTATTCTTAACTTGCTCCTCACACACAAATAAACAATATCACTACTTCCATCAAATGGCAAGTATATTGAGTGGCATTTTCAAAACTGCACAAGCAATCCAATTTCTGATAAATTAAAAAGCGCCTGGGAGTGTTACCGTGTTTCCACCCCAAACGCTCTTTATTTTTAACTTGCTCCTCACACACGACTCAACAATATCACTACCTCTATCAAAGGTCAAGTATATTAAGTGAGACTTTCAAAACTGTACAAGCGATCTAATTTCTGCCCAATTAAAAAGCGCTTGGGAGTGTTGCCGTGTTTCCACCCCAGGCGCTTTTTATTTTTAACTTGCTCCTC